>NZ_JASEWO010000361.1:0-1211 GCF_030024295.1 Pantoea sp. Pa-EAmG | reverse complement strand
AATGGCGCCCCTTATATCCCGATCATTCTCCTCCGGGTATGATGATCCCCGACTGATCATCGGGAAGTTGCTGGTGAGATGGGGGCGCCCCCTGGGCATAAAGCCTGCTTCGTAGATTCATCCCCGGCAACTTAACTCCCGCCTTCAAGACCGGACGGTATCCTGTGCCCCGAGCACGCATCCATAAGGATGGTCATGGCGGTTTCCCTGTGCTGTTAAGGAGAATCTATGCAAACCCGTATGCCTGTCGGCATTGATGTTGCCTCCGGAAAGTTTGATGTGGCCGTCTGGAAAGGCGACACGTCTTACAAAACCAAAGTCTTTCCCAACACCCCTAAGGGCTTTATCGCCCTGAAAAAATGGCTGGAGCCGTTCGGCTGCTGCCATATCTGCATGGAGGCTACCGGCGCGTACAGTGAGCCGCTGGCCACCTTCCTGCACGACGAAGGCTATGATGTCAGCGTGGAAAATCCCGCGCGCATCAGGCGCTTCGGACAGGCGGAGCTGAGCCGTAACAAGACGGATAAAGACGATGCGCGCATGATAGCGCGCTACTGTAAACTGCACGGCCCGTCGCTGTGGCAGCCGGCGCCGCTGAATGAACGCAGGCTGAAGGCGCTGGTGAAGCGCCTGACGAATCTTCAGGAAATGCGGCAGATGGAAGAGAACCGGCTGGAGGTCTCGGATGCGGTGGTGCAGCCCTCAATCCGCGTGGTCATTGCGGCGCTGGATGCGCAGATAGACGAAACGAAGCGGGCAATAAACGACCATATCGACAATGACCCGGGCCTTAAAAAGAACAGGGAACTGCTGGAGTCCATCCCGGGCATCGCGGGCGTGCTGAGCAGCACGATGCTGGCGTATCTGGGGGACATGTCGAGGTTCAGCAGCAGCAAGGCGCTTGTGGCGTGGGTGGGTCTGAATCCGATGCGGCAGGAGTCCGGTGAGTGGAAGGGCAAAAGCAGGATATCGAAGATGGGCAACAGCGCGATGCGCAAGGCCCTGTACATGCCTGCGATAGTGGCGATGAAGTGGAATCCGGCGGTGAGTGCGCTGAAGAAACGGCTGGATGCGGGTAAGAAAACGGGAAAAGTCGTGGTGTGCGCGGCGATGAAGAAGCTGCTGCAGCTGGCTTATGGCGTGCTGAAATCGGGTCGTCCGTTCGATGCCGAAATATGTCTTGCCAGGTAACCGGCAAGACGGTATCTACA
>NZ_JASEWO010000360.1:0-1215 GCF_030024295.1 Pantoea sp. Pa-EAmG | reverse complement strand
AACCGTTTACTGAAACAGTTCGACGACATGCAGCGCATGATGAAGAAAATGAAGAAGGGTGGTATGGCCAAAATGATGCGTGGCATGAAAGGTATGATGCCGCCCGGATTCCCCGGTCGCTAAGGCGAGCGGCACACAGCCAGAAAATTAACACGCTCAGGTTGCTTTTTTCGCCAAAATGAGTAAAATTTTCGGGCTTTTTATATTGCGCTCGGGTTCCATCCCTCGATGGAGCCCGAGCGCTTTATTAACTAATGAGGATGTTATGGTTACAATTCGTTTGGCACGTCACGGCGCGAAAAAGCGTCCGTTCTATCAGGTCGTCGTTACTGACAGCCGCAATGCGCGTAATGGTCGTTTCATCGAGCGCGTAGGTTTCTTCAACCCGATCGCTTCTGGTCAGGCTGAAGGTCTGCGTCTGGATCTGGACCGTATTGAGCACTGGGTTGGCCAGGGCGCAACGCTTTCTGATCGCGTTAACGCGCTGATCAAAGAAGCAAAGAAAGCAGCTTAATCTGTCACGGTGGTGAGCATGAGCATTAAACCTGCCGCACAGCTTCCCGTTAACCCAATTGTATTGGGTAAAATGGGCGCCGCTTACGGGATTCGGGGTTGGCTCAAAGTGTTTTCCTCCACTGAAGACGCTGAAAGTATCTTCGACTACCAACCCTGGTTTATTCAGCGCGCCGGTAAATGGCAGCATGTTGAACTGGAAGGTTGGAAGCACCACAATCAGGACCTGATCATCAAAGTCAAAGGCATTGACGATCGGGACGCTGCGGCACAGTTAACCAATTGCGAAATTACGGTTGATTCTGCTCAGCTGCCAGCGCTGGAAGAGGGTGATTACTACTGGAAAGACCTTATGGGTTGCAAAGTGGTAAACCTCGACGGTTACGAAATGGGCAAAGTCATTGATTTGATGGAAACCGGTTCGAACGACGTTCTCGTCGTTAAGGCAAACCTGAAAGATGCATTCGGTGCACAAGAGCGGTTAATTCCGTTTCTTGATGAACAGGTTATCAAGAAAGTCGATCTCTCTACTGGCACTATTGAAGTAGATTGGGATCCTGGTTTTTGATCTCCGGACAATCCGGTAACGTAACGGCGAACGCGATGTGGATTGGTGTTATTAGCCTGTTTCCAGAGATGTTTCGCGCTATTACCGAGTACGGGGTAACTGGCCGGGCAGTAAAAAATGGCCTGCTCAACATT
>NZ_JASEWO010000151.1:0-11393 GCF_030024295.1 Pantoea sp. Pa-EAmG | reverse complement strand
GCTGCTGAAGCTTAATAAGGTTCGCTCTTTCTGAGAGCCCTTAGACATCAGATGTGATCTGTTAAGGGGCCGTGAAGGCCCCTTTATTTATCTCACTTAGTCACGCACCCTGTTCGGGCTGGCGGGGCAAGTAAATTTTCCGCAACAAGTTTCTGACAGTGTGAAAGCACTGCGAGACGAATCGAGGATTCTGGAATGGCTGAAATTACCGCTGCACTGGTAAAAGAACTGCGCGAGCGTACTGGCGCAGGCATGATGGACTGCAAAAAAGCGCTGACCGAAGCGAACGGCGACATTGAGCTGGCGATCGAGAACATGCGTAAGTCTGGTGCGATCAAAGCTGCTAAGAAAGCAGGCAACGTGGCTGCTGACGGCGTGATCAAAACCAAAATCGCTGGCGACTATGGCGTGATTCTGGAAGTGAACTGCCAGACTGACTTCGTGGCAAAAGATGCCGGTTTCCAGGCCTTTGCTGACAAAGTGCTGGACGCTGCTGCTGCCGGTAAAGTGACTGATGTGGAAGTTCTGAAAGCGCAGTTCGAAGAAGAGCGCGTGGCACTGGTTGCGAAAATCGGTGAGAACATCAACATCCGTCGTGTTGCTGTCCTCGAAGGCGCAGAGCTGGGTAGCTACCTGCACGGCGCGCGCATCGGCGTTCTGGTTTCAGCGAAAGGCGCTAACGAAGATCTGATCAAACAGATCGCGATGCACGTTGCAGCGAGCAAGCCTGAATTCGTTAAACCAGAAGACGTTTCTGCTGACGTGGTTGAGAAAGAGTACCAGGTTCAGCTGGACATCGCGATGCAGTCTGGCAAGCCAAAAGAGATCGCAGAGAAGATGGTTGAAGGCCGCATGAAGAAATTCACCGGCGAAGTCTCTCTGACCGGTCAGGCTTTCGTTATCGACCCAAGCAAAACTGTTGGCCAGGCGCTGAAAGAGCAGGGCGCTGACGTGATCAACTTCATCCGCTTCGAAGTGGGCGAAGGCATTGAGAAAGTCGAATCTGACTTTGCAGCCGAAGTTGCTGCCATGTCCAAACAGTCTTAATGGTTTGCAGGAACCGCCGAGAGGCGGTTCTTTTTTGTCTGCGTTTTGGCGCAGCAATTTTCAGTCTCATCCCAATAGCTTTTCTCACGCGCTAAGCGGATGATCGATCAGATTTAACTTCTCATTCATCTTATCTTCCAGGAAGAATTGACCATGGCGACCAACGCAAAACCTGTATATCAACGTATCCTGCTAAAACTGAGTGGCGAAGCACTGCAAGGTGCCGAAGGTTTTGGTATTGACGCGAGCGTGCTTGACCGTATGGCGCAAGAGGTGAAAGAGCTGGTTGAGCTGGGCATCCAGGTGGGTGTGGTTATTGGTGGCGGTAACCTGTTCCGTGGCGCTGGCCTGGCACAGGCAGGTATGAACCGTGTGGTCGGTGACCATATGGGTATGCTGGCAACCGTGATGAACGGCCTGGCAATGCGTGATGCATTGCACCGTGCGTATGTGAACGCACGACTGATGTCCGCGATTCCGCTGAATGGCGTGTGTGATAACTACAGCTGGGCAGAAGCCATCAGCCTGTTGCGTAACAACCGCGTGGTGATCTTCGCCGCGGGTACGGGCAACCCGTTCTTTACCACCGACTCTGCTGCTTGCCTGCGCGGCATTGAAATCGAAGCGGATGTGGTGTTAAAAGCCACTAAAGTCGATGGTGTTTACTCGGATGATCCGGTGAAAAACCCGGATGCTACGCTGTATGAGCAGCTGTCTTATGGCGAAGTACTGGATAAAGAGCTGAAAGTGATGGATCTGGCCGCCTTTACACTGGCGCGCGACCATCAGCTGCCGATCCGTGTCTTCAATATGAACAAGCCTGGCGCGCTGCGTCGCGTGGTGATGGGTGAAAAAGAAGGCACCCTGATTACGCATTAATACCCGACGCAGGATAAAATAAGGTATATTCTGTTGGCGCGCTGCACTGCTGTCGCGCAGCATTCAGGATGATCGATGTTTATCGATACCGTTTCCGTTCCGCTGCGTCCGGAAGTGGCCAGGTCAAACCGAATCCAAGGGTTTCAACGTGATTAACGATATTAAAAAAGATGCTGAAACGCGCATGGACAAATGCGTGGAAGCATTCAAAAACACCATCAGCAAAGTGCGCACCGGTCGTGCTTCGCCTTCACTGCTCGACGGCATCGTTGTGGAATATTACGGTACGCCAACGCCGCTGCGTCAGCTGGCCAGCGTCACCGTTGAAGATTCACGCACGCTGAAAATCAACGTGTTCGATCGCTCAATGGGTCCGGCAGTCGAGAAAGCTATCATGGCTTCTGACCTCGGCCTCAACCCAAGCTCAGCCGGTAGCGACATTCGTGTTCCACTGCCTGCGCTGACCGAAGAGCGTCGTAAAGATCTGATCAAGGTTGTGCGTGGCGAAGCCGAGCAGGGCCGTGTTTCCGTGCGCAACGTGCGCCGTGACGCGAACGACAAGATCAAGGCGCTGCTGAAAGACAAAGAGATCAGCGAAGACGACGAACGTCGCTCGCAGGACGAGATCCAGAAAATGACCGACGTTCGCATCAAGCACGTTGATGCGGCGCTGGCCGAGAAAGAGAAGGAACTGATGGAATTCTGATTCCGTCATTTGCCTGACAAAACGCCGTTCAGAGACGTAGTACGACTCTGGCGGCGTTTTACATTGTGCCCGGCGTACGCGCGGGCGCGCACCACGACTTCACAGGGACAGCACCATGAAGCGATTAACTCTGCTGGGTTCGACCGGCTCAATTGGCACCAGCACGCTGGCGGTAGTGGCGGCGCATCCTGAGCGCTATCAGGTGACTGCGCTGGTGGCAGGTCAGAATGTGGCGCTGATGGCCGAACAGTGTCAGCAATTTAAACCGCGCTACGCGGCGATGTCCGATGACGCTTCCGCTGCGGCGCTGCGTGAACGACTGAAAGCACTCAACATAGATACGGAAGTGCTCTCCGGCGTTCAGGCCGCCTGCGAACTGGCCGCGCTGGATGAGGTCGATCAGGTGATGGCCGCCATTGTGGGCGCTTCCGGTTTACAACCGACGCTGGCCGCCATTCGCGCCGGCAAAACCGTCCTGCTTGCCAATAAAGAATCGCTTGTCACATGCGGCCGTTTGTTTATGGAGGCGGTGCGCCAGCATCAGGCGCAGTTGCTGCCGGTTGACAGCGAGCACAACGCCATTTTTCAGAGTTTGCCCGCTTCCATACAGCATCAGTTGGGGTACGCTGATCTGCGGGAGAATGGCATCGAGTCGATTCTCCTTACGGGATCGGGTGGTCCTTTTCGTGACACGCCATTAGCCGAGCTGGCCGCTATGTCGCCAGATCAGGCCTGTGCGCATCCGAACTGGTCAATGGGGCGTAAAATCTCCGTTGATTCGGCCACCATGATGAATAAAGGTCTTGAATACATTGAAGCCCGCTGGCTGTTTAACGCCACCGACGCACAAATGGAGGTCATCCTGCATCCGCAGTCGGTGATTCACTCCATGGTGCGATACTGCGACGGTAGCGTGCTGGCACAGCTGGGTTCACCCGATATGCGCACGCCAATCGCCCACAGCATGGCCTGGCCGGCACGTATTACCGCAGGCGTAACGCCGCTTGATTTCACCCGAATGAAGGCGCTGACGTTTGCTGAGCCGGACTACGCACGCTATCCCTGCCTGAAGCTGGCAATCGATGCATGCGCAACCGGACAGGCGGCCACCACCACGCTGAACGCAGCCAATGAAGTCGCGGTAGCGGCATTTCTGCAGCATCAGATTCGCTTTACCGATATCGCGGCCATCAACAGTGAAGTGCTGGCAACCCTGCAGTGTCAGGAGCCGGGCAGCGTGGATGACGTGATGGAGATTGATCGTATTGCACGCGTGCGGGCCACGGCGTTGCTGCCGCGCTTTCGTTTAGCCGGTTGATGGTGGCGCTATTTGTTCGCTCAGGGTGAAAATGGTATAGTCGCTCGCTCGCGTTTTACGGCCCGACATTGTTTCGATGTCATCCGGTGAAGTTTCCGGCGTTTGCCGCAGGCGCAATGTATTCAGAAACCACAGCATTTCTGATGAAAGGAATTATTACGCGTTATGTCGTCCAACAATCACAACACAATCGATGACGAGTCGTACTGCACGCCACGTCACGTGGCCATCATTATGGATGGTAATGGTCGCTGGGCAAAAAATCAGGGCAAACTGCGTATTTCAGGCCACAAAGCCGGGGTAAAATCAGTACGCCGGGCCGTCAGCTTTGCGGTCAGCCATAAACTGGAAGCGCTCACGCTCTATGCGTTCAGCAGTGAAAACTGGAGCCGACCGGTACAGGAAGTGACGGCCTTAATGGAATTGTTTGTCTGGGCGCTCGACAGCGAAGTCAAAAGCCTGCACAAGCACAATGTGCGTCTGCGCATTATTGGTGATATCAGCCGTTTCAATAACCGCATTCAGGAACGCATTCGCCGCGCCGAGGAACTGACTCAGCAAAATGATGGACTCACCCTCAACATTGCTGCCAACTATGGCGGCCGTTGGGATATTATCCAGGGTGTAAAAAAACTGGCTGAACAGGTTCAGGAAGGACTGCTACGTCCTGACCAGATAACTGAAGAAAGTCTGGCTCCGCATCTGTGTATGCAGGAGCAAGCGCCGGTGGATTTAGTGATAAGGACCGGGGGAGAGCATCGGATCAGCAACTTCCTGCTGTGGCAGATCGCCTATGCTGAGTTTTGGTTTACCGATGTTCTTTGGCCTGATTTTGATGAACACGTTTTTGAAGGTGCACTGAATGCATTCTCTTCGCGGGAGCGACGCTTTGGCGGCGCGGCACCAGGCGGCGCCTGAGCAATCTGGGGGTAACCTTTGCTGAAGTCTCGTCTGATCACCGCGTTTATTCTGATTCCGCTGGTGATCGCTGCTCTGTTTTGGTTGCCGCTGTCCGGTTTTGCGATTACCACCATCATCATCTGCATGCTTGCCGCCTGGGAGTGGGGGCAGCTGGCGGGGATGGCAACGCGTCAGCAGCGTATCTGGCTGGCGGTGCTATGCGGCCTGCTGCTGGCGGTGATGCTGTTCACCCTGCAACCCTATCAACGTAATCTGCACCAGTTCCAGATGGAGAGCTCGCTCTGGGCCTCGCTGGGCTGGTGGATTGTCGCGCTGTTTCTCGTGCTGTTTTATCCGGCCTCCGCTGCGCTGTGGCGCGCATCGCGTCCGCTGCGCCTGCTGTTTGGCGTGCTGACCGTGGTGCCGTTCTTCTGGGGCATGATGGCGCTGCGCCAGTATCACTATGACACCGACCATTTCGCCGGCGCCTGGTGGCTGCTGTTCGTGATGTTCCTCGTCTGGGGCGCGGATTCCGGTGCTTACATGTTTGGTCGTCTGTTCGGCAAGCATAAGCTGGCGCCGAAAGTCTCGCCGGGCAAAACCTGGGAAGGCTTCTTTGGCGGACTGCTGTCATCGGCGATTATCGCCTGGCTGTTTGCGCTGCTGGCCCCGCTATCGGTGGCGCCGGGCACGCTGATTATCTGCGCCGTGATTGCCACGCTGGCCTCCGTGCTGGGCGATCTCACGGAAAGTATGTTCAAACGTGAAGCCGGTATCAAAGACAGCGGTAACCTGATTCCGGGGCACGGTGGTATCCTCGATCGCATTGATAGCCTGACAGCCGCGGTGCCGGTATTTGCCTGCCTGCTGCTGCTGGTGTTCCGCACCCTCTGAGGATAAGCGACGATGTTGAGCATACTCTGGAGTTTTGTCGCCTTTATCGTGGCGCTCGGCGTGCTGATTACGGTGCACGAGTTCGGCCACTTCTGGGTGGCGCGTCGCTGCGGTGTCAAAGTAGAACGCTTCTCGATCGGTTTCGGCAAAGCCCTGTGGCGTCGCACTGACCGCCAGGGCACGGAATACGTGATCGCGCTGATTCCGCTCGGTGGCTACGTCAAAATGCTCGACGAGCGCGTAGAGAGCGTGCCCGCTGAGCTGCGTCATCAGGCCTTCAACAATAAAACCGTGCTGCAGCGTGCCTCAATCATTGCCGCCGGTCCCATCGCAAATTTCATTTTTGCCGTGTTTGCCTACTGGGTGGTGTTCATCCATGGGGTGCCGGGTGTTCGCCCGGTGGTCGGCGAAATTATGAGCGGTTCCGTCGCGGCAGAAGCGCAAATTACCTCCGGCATGGAACTTAAAGCGGTTGACGGTATCGAAACGCCTGACTGGGATGCTGTGCGCCTGGCGCTGATCGGTAAAATCGGCGACAGCAGTGCCACGCTGACCGTGTCACAGTTTGGTCAGCAGGCGACGCAGCAGAAGCAGCTCAATCTGCGTGACTGGCAATTTGAACCGGACAAACAGGACCCGGTGGTCGCTTTAGGTATTCGACCGCGCGGGCCGCAAATCGAAACCACGCTGGCAGAAGTGCAGGCGCGTTCACCGGCAAGTGCTGCCGGTTTGCAAGCCGGCGACAGGATCGTTAAAGTCGATGGTCAGCCATTAACGCAATGGCAGGTTTTTGCGGCTCAGGTTCGGGATAATCCCGGCAAAAACATGGCGCTGGAGGTTGAGCGTAACGGTGAACCGTTAACGCTGACGCTAACGCCGGAAGCGAAACCGGGTAACGCAGCGGAAGGTTTTGCCGGGGTGATCCCGCGTGTGATCCCGCTGCCGGATGAGTACAAAACGGTAAAACAGTACGGACCTTTCGCCGCGATTGGTGAAGCCGGTGTCAAAACCTGGCAACTGATGAAGCTGACGGTTTCGATGCTGGGCAAGTTGATAACCGGGGACGTCAAGCTGAATAACCTGAGCGGGCCAATTTCGATTGCGCAGGGTGCCGGATTATCAGCTGAATATGGGGTGATTTATTACCTGATGTTCCTCGCGCTGATTAGCGTCAACTTAGGGATCATCAATCTGTTCCCTCTGCCGGTTTTAGATGGTGGACATCTGCTCTTTCTGGCGATCGAAAAGATCAAAGGTGGACCGGTGTCCGAGCGAGTTCAGGACTTCAGTTATCGCATTGGCTCAATACTGCTGGTGTTATTAATGGGGCTTGCACTTTTCAATGATTTCTCACGCCTGTAATAGCTGGAACGCAGACAGGCGCGGGATGTGTTAGGAAAACGCATAACAACGATGGCGATGAAAAAGTTGCTCATAGCGTCGCTGCTGTTTAGCAGCGCCACCGTTTACGGTGCAGACGATTTCGTAGTGAAGGACATTCATTTCGAAGGTCTACAGCGAGTCGCCGTCGGCGCGGCTCTGCTCAGCATGCCGGTACGCGTCGGTGATACGGTGAATGATGATGACATCAGAAACACCATTCGCTCACTGTTCGCTACCGGTAACTTTGAAGATGTCCAGGTTCTGCGTGACGGCACCACCCTGATTGTTCAGGTGAAGGAACGTCCGACCATTGCCAGCATCACCTTCTCCGGTAACAAAGCGGTGAAAGAGGATCAGCTGAAGGAGAACCTTGAGGCCTCCGGTGTGCGCGTTGGCGAAGCGCTTGACCGCACCACGCTCTCTTCCATCGAGAAGGGGCTGGAGGACTTTTACTACAGCGTCGGTAAATATACCGCCAGCGTCAAAGCCATCGCGACGCCGCTGCCGCGTAACCGTGTCGATCTGAAATTCGTCTTCCAGGAAGGCGTCTCGGCCAAGATCCAGCAGATCAACATTGTCGGCAACAAAGCGTTCAGCTCAGACGAACTGATCTCCCGCTTCCAGCTGCGCGATGAAGTGCCGTGGTGGAACGTGGTGGGCGATCGTAAATACCAGAAGCAGAAACTGGCGGGCGATCTCGAAACCCTGCGCAGCTTCTATCTGGATCGCGGTTATGCGCGTTTCAATATTGATTCCACGCAGGTGAGCCTGACGCCGGACAAGAAAGGCATCTACATCACCGTCAACATCACCGAAGGCGATCAGTACAAGATTGCCGGCGTGATCGTCAACGGCAGCATGGCGGGCCACTCGGCGGAAATTGAGCACCTGACGCAGATTCCTAACGGTGAGCTATATAACGGCACCAAAGTCACCCAGATGGAAGATGACATTAAGAAGCTGCTGGGCCGTTATGGCTACGCCTATCCACGCGTGGTGACGCAGCCGGAAATCAACGATGCGGATAAAACCGTTAAGCTGCACATCAACGTTGATGCCGGTAACCGTTACTACGTGCGTAAAGTGCGTTTTGAAGGTAACGACACCTCGAAAGATGCCGTACTGCGCCGCGAAATGCGTCAGATGGAAGGCGCATGGCTGGGCAGCGACCTCGTCGATCAGGGCAAAGAGCGCCTGAACCGTACCGGTTACTTCGAAACCGTGGACGTTGATACCCAGCGCGTTCCGGGCTCGCCAGACCAGGTTGACGTGGTTTACAAAGTTAAAGAGCGTAACACCGGTACCTTCAACTTTGGTGTGGGTTACGGTACGGAGAGTGGCGTCAGCTTCCAGGTCGGCGTGACCCAGGAGAACTGGCTCGGCACCGGTAATACCGTCGGCATCAGCGGTACCAAGAACGACTACCAGACTTACGCAGAATTCTCACTCACCGATCCGTACTTCACGGTGGACGGTGTGAGCCTCGGCGGCCGCCTCTTCTACAACGACTTTAAAGCGGATGATGCTGATCTCTCCGACTACACCAACAAAAGTTACGGTGTGGACGGTACGCTCGGCTTCCCGGTTAACGAAAACAACACGCTGCGCGTTGGCTTAGGTTATGTGCACAATGACCTGTCCAACATGCGTCCGCAGGTGGCGATGTGGCGTTACCTTGACTCGGTGGGTCGTCATCAGGGGCTGAATGATGACGGTGATTTCTCTGCGGATGACTTCACCTTCAACTACGGCTGGACGTACAACACGCTCGATCGTGGTTTCTTCCCGACGCGCGGTAACCGTACCAACCTGAACGGTAAAGTGACCATTCCGGGCTCTGATAACTCGTTCTATAAAGCGACGCTGGACACCCAGCAGTACGTGCCGCTGAACCGTGATGGTACCTGGGTGGTGCTGGGTCGTGGCCGTGTTGGCTACGGTGACGGACTCGGTGGCAAAGAGATGCCGTTCTATGAGAACTTCTACGCCGGTGGTTCCAGCACTGTGCGTGGCTTCCAGTCCAACACCATTGGTCCGAAAGCTGCTTACCTGAACGATCGTTCGTCGAGCTGTAATCTGACCGATCCGGACGGCATCTGTAAGTCTGACGATGCGGTGGGCGGTAACGCCATGGCGATCGCCAGCCTTGAGCTGATTACGCCAACGCCGTTCCTGAGCGAAAAATATGCAAACTCAGTACGTACCTCGGTATTTATGGATGCCGGTACCGTCTGGGATACCAAGTGGCAGAACACCGCGGAAACCCGCGCGGCGGGCATTCCGGACTACAGCGACCCGAACAACATTCGCGTCTCTGCCGGTCTTGCGCTGCAGTGGATGTCGCCACTTGGACCACTGGTGTTCTCCTACGCACAGCCAGTGAAAAAAGTCGAGGGAGACAAAGCAGAACAGTTCCAGTTTAACATCGGTAAAACCTGGTAAGGTTCTGAGCACGGAAGCAGAGTCGTAGTACGGCATCGCGCCGGCGCCAGACGGGAGCCGGACGATGCCAACACTGTGTCGCTGACACAAACGTTGATGGTAAGGAGTTTATAGTGAAAAAGTTGTTGTGTGCCGCAGGTCTGGGTCTTGCTTTAGCGGTTTCCGCGGGCGTTCAGGCTGCTGACAAAATTGCAGTGGTAAACGTGTCCAGCATTTTCCAACAGTTACCGCAACGTGCGACCGTTGCTAAACAGCTGGAAAACGAATTCAAGGGCCGTGCCACTGAGCTGCAGAGCCAGGAGCGCGATCTGCAGACTAAAATGCAGAAACTGCAGCGTGATGGTTCAACCATGAAGGCCAGCGACCGCAGCCGCATGGAAAAAGACATCATGTCACAGCGCGAAGCATTCTCGACGAAAGCGCAGGCTTTCGATCAGGATAACCGCCGTCGTCAGATGGAAGAGCGTAACAAACTGCTGAGCCGTATTCAGGACGCAGTGAAGAAAGTGGCGGACAGCGAAGGGTATGACGTGGTAATCGACGCCAATGCCGTTGCCTATGCTTCTAACGCGAAAGACATTACTGCTGACGTGCTGAAACAGGTTAAATAATCGATGTCATCAATTCGACTGGCTGATTTAGCCCAGCAGTTGGATGCAGAATTGCACGGAGATGGCGATATCGCCATCTCCGGCATTGCTTCTATGCAATCCGCCACCCCTGGTCAAATCACTTTTCTTGCCAACAGCCGCTACCGCGAGCAGCTCGCACAGGTTCAGGCCTCAGCCGTGGTGCTGACGGAAGCGGATCTGGAGTGGTGTAAAACCGCCGCGCTGGTGGTGAAAAACCCTTACCTGACTTATGCCCGTATGGCACAACTGCTGGACACCACGCCGCAGCCCGCGCAAAATATCGCGCCCAGCGCCGTGATCGATCCGAGCGCGAAGCTGGGGAACAATGTCTCGGTGGGCGCTAACGCGGTCATCGAGTCCGGCGTTGAGCTGGGTGATGACGTGGTGATTGGCGCCGGCTGCTTTGTCGGCAAGCGCACGCGCATTGGCCGTGGTTCCCGTCTGTGGGCCAACGTTACGGTTTATCATGAAACTCAGATTGGTCAGGATTGTCTGATTCAGTCTGGCACCGTGATTGGTGCCGATGGTTTCGGTTATGCTAACGACCGCGGCAACTGGGTGAAAATTCCTCAGCTGGGCACCGTGGTGATTGGCGATCGGGTAGAAATTGGTGCCTGTACCACGATCGATCGCGGTGCGCTGGATAACACTCTGATCGGCAATGGTGTTATCATAGACAACCAGTGTCAGATTGCGCACAACGTCGTGATTGGTGATAACACCGCGGTTGCCGGTGGTGTGATCATGGCGGGTAGTCTGAAGATTGGGCGTTACTGTATGATTGGCGGAGCCAGCGTCATTAACGGCCATATGGAAATCTGTGACAAAGTGACGGTAACCGGCATGGGCATGGTCATGCGTCCCATCACAGAGCCTGGGGTATACTCATCGGGTATCCCGCTGCAACCCAACAAAACCTGGCGTAAAACGGCAGCGCTGGTGATGAACATCGATGACATGAGCAAACGCTTAAAAGCCATCGAACGCAAGGTCGGCAAAGACGACTGAGCACATCCCGGCTCTACCCGCTTTCATAATAAAGCAGCGTACCTTCTTTCACCTCGGGGTTAACCAGAGTGCGGCAGCAGGTATCATGGTAAGCGAAACGCCACTGAACTGATTTGCGGCCTGCGAAAGATCATTTTGATCGGTGCAGGCCGTGTTATTGTTGCCATCAGATTTTTTAGGACAG
>NZ_JASEWO010000150.1:0-11401 GCF_030024295.1 Pantoea sp. Pa-EAmG | reverse complement strand
TTTTCGCACTGGCCGCCTGCGTGGCGGGTTATGTGCGCATGTTTTCACGCCATATAATACAGTTAACGATTGCGATTCTGCTTTGCTGGCAAAGTGTGTTGTGGTCAATATGTGCCTATTACTTTATCGCCGAGTGGCAGTTAGCTTTTGCCTATCCTTTTTGCATTATCCTGATGCTCACCGCACTGGTGGCACTCTATTTTTTTCCGGCGGGTTTATTACTGTTTATCACACCGTTGTGGTTGACCTTGTTCGTCGCCAGCCTTCATCGTAATGACGGCGTGAATATGCGCTTTCTTGTTGTGTGGTTGTTCTTCAGCATTATTTTATTTACCGGACGATTCCTGCTGCAACGCTGGTTTGACGAAGCCTGGCAGCGACACAGTGAAAACCAATTATTAATCTCACGCCTTGAACTTCAGGCGCATCAGGATGGATTGACGGGCACAGCCAATCGCCGGGTATTGGATGATTACCTGACGTTGATGGTGGATCAGCATCAATCTTTTGCGCTAATGATGCTCGACGTCGATTACTTCAAACGCTTTAACGATCATTACGGTCATCAGTTGGGGGATGATTGTCTGCGTCAGATCGCTACTGTGCTAAAACTGGCCATACGTACGCCTGAAGATTTAGTCGCTCGTTACGGTGGCGAAGAGTTTGCGCTGGTGTTGCCGGATGCTAATCAGCAGCAGGCTATGCTGGTCGCCGAACGCATCCAGCAACAATTGCTTGTAAAAGCGATACCTCACGCGGCCTCCGAAGTCAGTCAGCATGTGACGATGAGTATCGGAATTGCAGCTTCAGCGGGCGGTGTGGCAGTCAACGAGCTCATTGCCGCAGCCGATGCGGCGCTGTATCGGGCAAAAAAAGGTGGACGGAATCGCACATCAGCTTAAATCAGAGGAAGAAGCCGGTGGCGTAAACCAGGCTTCACGACGCACGACAACAGGATGATCGGGCTGGCTAATGAAGTTAGGTGACATGATTTGGACGCCATATTCATTAAATACGTCCTGAATTTGGCTATGAAGTTCTGTGCGTGCAGCGGACAATGCAGTGCCCGGTAGCAAACTCACCTGCAATTCATAATTCACGTACCAGTCCTGCAACGCTAACTGCCTGATTAGCGGCGCAGTTAACGCGCTCACGCAATCACTTCTGCTGGCGGCCAGTTGTAGCATGGCGTGAACCTGGCGCCAGGGCACATCATAGCCAATGGTTACCGACGTGGTGAGATTTAGTCCTTTACCTGCCGATGCGCTACTGAGATTGATGATTTTGCCACTTACGACCACTGCGTTGGGAATGGTGACGTCGTAATTTTCTCGTGTTTGAATTTTTGTCGCCAAAATTCCCACATCTGTCACTACACCTTCATGCTCAAGGATACGAATGATATCGCCCTTACGCAACGCGCGTGAGTAAGTGAGCACCAATCCACTCATGGCATGATTCATCACTCCGGCCGATCCCAGCGTTAGCATTAGGCCGAAGAAAACGCTGATCCCCTTAAATGCCAGAGTGTTAGCGCCCGGCAAGAAAGGATAAGCGGCTGACAATGCCAACAACCAAATGGCCAGCCCAATCAATCGACGCGTGACGCCTAAGGTTTCTGGGTGAAAACCAGCGACTCTCAGTTTGCCATGCTCGATACGCGTCAAAGCAAGATTAATCAACTTCATGATGCCAGCAGTGATCAGGAAAATCACCGCGACCACGGTCAACCCCGGTAATGCTGCCAGTAAGGTCAGCGCAATCCCCTGCAACAGCGCCATCGCGTAGTCACCTAAATCCTGTCCCCAGGTCCGCGTCCAGGGGAATAGCCGCAGTGTCCAACTCAGCCAGATATAAGTCACAATTAACGCGAAGAGGAGTGACAAAATGTTCAGGGATTGCCGCATTATCGATCTTAGAATTTGCCGTAATGGGAGAAACACGCTTACTTCAGAATTCAAGGCCTGAATCTGGAGACGACGTGACATCAGACGATTAGCACCGACTACGCCACCGATCAACAGTAGTAAACTGGCTAGCCCAAGTAGGCTTTTACCCGCTGATATTAGGAGATAGTGGCTAGAATACTGTTGTATCAGGGCATGGCGTAAATTTTCGAAACGCATCTGCACATGCTGCGCCGCCTGATTAAGTGTCAAATCATCACCTTCATCGAGGTCCTGCTCGGCCAGTAACATAAAAGGTTTGTTGTTGATGGTAAATAAAACGACTTGTTGCTGGTAACGATGAAGCGTTTCAATCTCAACCGGATGTGTTAGATGTTCGTCACTTAATGCACGGACATTGCCGACAATCCGTTTAATTCGTTCTTCGGGTGTCGTCAAGCCAAAGGTCGCCTGCAGCATGACAATCGGTTGGTTAAGTAATATCAGTGTTCGGGCACGCTCCTGCGGCGTTGGGGCCTGCCGCGGTTCAGCCGCCCAGGCGCCGTTTGTCGAAGCGACCAGGCAGATCAACAACAGTATGATGCGTTGCATAACTCAGCACCCCAACGTAACGCTACGGTTCAACGCCCGAAAACATCGCCAGTTTTGGACAACTGACCTGTTTAATATGTTGATGATAGGTTGTTTGATTATTCTTTTTCAGCGCATCAGCCGCGTTCACAATTGCGTCGTGATTTTCTGAGCTATTTAAAAATACCTGCTTAATGCGTTCATCAGGAATATCTTGCGCCAGATGGCAGTGGTTACGCAGGTCGGTGATAATCTGCTGCTCACGCAACGCATAGGACAGATTGCTATAGGGTGATTTCGCCAGTGTCAGAAATGGGAGCATTACCAATAGTGAGCAAGCGCTGATCTTCCGAAACATAGAGCCTCCAGCGGCGTTATTCAGGTTTACACAGTGTAGGATCAAATACCGTTTGCCAGTCGTGATGCATGTCAACAACGACCCAGCCATAGCGCGGGGCAAGTGTTAGTCCAGAGACCAATTTACCGCTGGCATGCGGATGTGCGTCATAGCCGTATTCCCGAGCGGGATCAGTGTGATGTATCAGTAGGCCCAATGTTTTCATCTTCGGATTGGATGAAGTGTATTGCAGCATTGGCACATCACCGTCACTGTTACCAAACGCTGCAACTGGGCGATGGCCCATAAAAAGGTGGATCGCTACAGGTTTTGCGGCCTCGTCGTCAAGAAACGCGCCGTGCATGGTTTTACGTAATTGCGTATCGTTTTCACTCAAGCTAAATTCGGACAAAGAGAATGTTCCGATCACTTGTTCCGGTGGTATCCCATACATTTTTTCAGCCAGTACACGCATGAAATCGACGCCACCACCCGACACAATCCATGTTTTAAATCCGTTTCTACGCAGGTAGTCCAGCAACTGACGCATCGGCTGGTAACTCAAGGTGTCGTAACGGCAGCCAAAACGGGGATGGCGGTGCGTATCAACCCATTGCGCTACGCGCTGGGCGAATTCATCCGTGGTCATTCCGGAGTGCGTCAGGGTTAGTAATTTCAGCAGCCCCTGTTTCCCGGCTTTTTCTAATGCCGCTTTATCATCTGACAGGACGGCCTGAACCATGGGATCTTGCTGCCATTGCGGGTGGGAAGGCGCGAGCCGCTTCACTTCATCAACCGCAAACTGTAATTGGAAAGTGAGAGGGGCTTCCGGCCAGAGCGTGCCGTCATTATCAAAGACCACATAACGTTCATTAACAGGAATGAAGGCGCGGCTACCAGGCGCTGTCGTTTCCTGAACCCACTGTACGATAGCTCGCTTCGCAGCGGAGTCACGCCATGCAGAAAGATCGTCTGCCTGGACAGCTGAGCCCCATAGCAATAATGAGGCTAATAATAATTTTCCCTTCATAACCTTTTCCTGTTCTGTGGGACCAATAAAGGGAGGGCAGTGACGTGCCATAGATGCCGCCACATGTGAAAAGCGAACAGAGCCGCGCGCCATATCCATCGCCGGGTAAACCAAACCAGCACGACCATGCCGAGAAGCAGAAGGGTGATCGTCCACAGTTGCCAGGCTGTCAGCGAATGGGACGATTGCAAGGTCATTTCACTACCCGCCGCCCGTGCAGGCAAAATGGTGTAACGGATCGCGGGCAACTCAGCGAGTCGCCATTGATGTTGCGAAGTATTCCACCAGCGCAGCTTGACTGCGGGTAAATCAAGTGAACCGGGGGTGTCGGGTAAATAGCGCAGCCGTTCAATATGTTGGCTACCGACAATCTCATCCCTGCCTTCAATCAGAGGCGAATTAAGTGTGATCAGTTTTTGTGTGGTGGGGCCTGGTAAGTCAGCCAGTATCGGCGGAATTTGTGCAGCAATGACATCATGTGCCTGCAGCGTTACCTGACGTTCAACAACATCACCAACATGCAGAGTTTGATCCCTTTGCGCGCGATAAAACGTCACTTTTTGCGTCAGTGAAAGGGCACTTGCAGGTAAAAATCTATCAGGTTGTTCGACATCAGTTGGCCAATTAACCGTTGTTTCCAGCTGCGGCAGCTGTGCTGTTTTCGGCGGTTGGCCGGCAGATTGCAGCGTAATATCCAACTCTGGGAGACGTAATTTTCCCTGATCCCAGGCCATGAGTTGACGTTCCATACGCACACCACTCCAGCTCAACCCTTGTTCTGTCTTGCTGACTAACTGATTAGGAATAGGTGTGGGCAGTAAATTGCCATTTTCGATTGGAAAATCAGGCCACTGAGGTGGGGGATTGAACCAGCTATCCGTCCAAAAAGTGATGGCAACACGCAGGGGTTGACCCGGTACGAGTTGATCGGGCACCACTAACTCACGTGTAACATCCATCGCCGCACGCGCGGGAAAGGCCAGAATAAACAAGCACAATAAGAGCAGTTTCATGGCGCCTCCGAATGGTACAGATTTTCGAGGAGCCCGCTGGGAGAGAGGATTAAATTTTGATACCACTGATTAATCTGAGGGGACGCTTGCTGCAAGGGCTGCATATCTTTTTGCATGACGCCCTGATTTTTCGCCAGATCCTTTTTGATCGCATCCGCACTCTCTTCCTGCTCTTTTCCCTGGGCATCCTGGCGGTCGCGTTCTTTCTGCCTTAACTGCATGACAATTTTTGCAATACTGGCGCGATTCTGCTGTGCCATAGGCCAGCCAGGACGAAGGCTGAGTGCCTGATCGTATATATTCAATGCCTGCTGCCAGTGTTTTAGTTGGGCTTCACAATTACCGGCCCACAACAGAGATTCCGGGGTCGGTGGGACAAGACGAAAAGCGGCGCTGGCCCCGGCGAAATCCCCCGCATAATAGAGGGCGATGCCACGTCTTAAGGGATCCTGATAATGCCGGGCAGCGGATGTGTAATCTCCACGCTTGAAGGCCTGCTGACCTTGCATATCAGGTCTAATAAAACGATCTATCAGACTGGCGTGTGCCGGAGGTGCAATCCAAATCCATGGCAGGATGACCCACGCAGCGACAACTTGCCGGCGCCATAGCAGCGACAACAGCAACATCAAAGGGATCAATAAATATCCACTGTTATGCCAGGGCAGATCCACGCGATCATTCTGCTGAGCAACAACAGTTTGCCGAATGTGACGCCGTATGCTGACAAGGTCATCATCATCGATGGTTGCCAGTGTCACGGGCAACCCGTGCTGCTGAATTTGCTTGAACCGGGCCACATTCAGGCGGGTATCGATACCACGTTGAGCAAGCGCTTCAGGTAATGCACCTCCGCGAGCGGTTCCTGGTACCCAAAGCTGAATGGGCAAAGTCGTGTTATTGAGCAAACTCACATCCGCCGCGCTCAGGGAATCTGCGATTAACAGTATCGAACGGGGTGAGGCGGGTAGGTTTTTTTCTGCCAGCGCCAATGCTGGCTGCAATCCATCACCGTCACTGTCAGGGAGTAACGTGGGTTGTTGGGCTTGTAAGAATAGGGTGTAAAAGGTCGGATCGGTGGTCATTGGCGTTGTCAGCCAGGCTCCAGCCCTGTAAACCACCAGACCAAAACGACTTCCTGGGAGTTGCTGCATCAGTATCGTCAGCTTATGTTGCATGCGTTCATGGCGATTAGGAGGCAGATCCTGTGCCAGCATGCTGAGATCCTGTTGCAGAATCACCATGACATTACTTTGAGGGGATTCGCCCGCAGGCGGCTGTTTGTGCCAACTGGGTCCAGCAAGCGCGACGAATCCCGTTGCCAGCAACCACGGCAATAGGGCACGAGCAGGCAGGCGCTTTCCGATAATCAAGAGATGAAAGGGTTTTGCCAGAATGCGTGGCCACTGACTATCCGTTCTGCGCAACCACCATGCCAGCCCCAGGCACAATGGCAATCCTGTTAACCACCAGGGATGCAATATGTGGAATGCGTTCATCATCTACGCTCCCTAATCTGACTGATGAAAGTGATGAGCAGCATGAGCAACATACTCATGGCCAGTGGCCAGATAAAGAGGGGTTGTCGCAGCGCGAAACCTAGGGTTTTGACTTGTGCTGGGGTTTGGGCATCAATGGTTCGCCACACGCTTTGCAGCGCCACACCTGAAGTTACAGCCTGAAAAGCATTCCCCCCGGTTGTATGAGCCAGCCTTTGCATCAGGGCGACATCCACTTTGTCTTCGCCACCCGCGGCTGGGTCACCAAAGGCAATGGTATCAACCTGTACATGATGAGAAGCTGCCAATTGCGCCGCCATCGCGGGAGGCAATTGTGATGCGGTGTCATTGCCATCGGTAAGCATAATTGCCATACGGCTGGCGTCCTGTTCGAGTGAACTGTCGAGCAACTTCACGGCCACACCCAGCGCATCCCCGATCGCCGTTTGCTGCCCGACCATACCGGGCGATAATTGTTGTAACCGTGCCAGCAACGCTTCTTTGTCTTCACTGATCGGAGCAAACGGCCAGGCGCTCGAACCAAAGATCACCAGGCCAATACGATCTTTTTTGCGTTGCTGCACAAACTGGCGCACCGATTGTTGTACCGCCTGCAAACGTGTCATGCCGCCACCTGCATCGTTCTTCTCCATCGAACCCGACACATCCAGTATCAGAACCAGATTGCGCATCGGTTTAGTCTGTACCTGAGGGGGCAAAAGATATTCGGGGCGCGCCAGTGCGCAGATCATCAGCAACCAGCTCAACCAAAACAGCAGTGACAGGCTTCGATTCCTGTCGGGAACCGGCGTATCCAGTTGTAATTCTTCGATTAAAACGGGAAGAAAAGGAACACGAACTTCCTGCGCGACAGGCGGTTTTGTGGGTGGCAGAAAGTAACCCAATAACGGTATTGGGAGTAACAGCCATACCCATGGCCAGGCAAAATCAACGCGGCTCATCCACTCAGACATCGGGCAGCGCCTCCAGCCAGCGTTGTATCTGTTGACGCAATTGCTGGTTATCTGCGCTGCTCAGGTGATTGTCCGCCTGGCAATAACGCCGGCAGAGTTGCTGCCTGAGTGATTCCGTCAGGGGAAGCTCGGCGAGTATGGATTCCGGCTCACTCTGCTCGCTGATAAGCGCACGCGGATGATGCACCAGCTGAATCCGTTTGATTAGATTCAACCAACTGTCAGCATCCTCAACATGATGCAGCAGTGTTCGTGCTTCACGGCGCCAGCGATTTCGATACCAGCGTGCAGCTCTCACCAGTAAAAATGCCATCAGACAAATTAGCATCACCGAGAGCAGCCACCACCAACCCTCGGGCAAAGGGAACCATGAAACAGCAGACGGCAATTCGGGATGTTGTAGTGTGGGAACACTAAAGCCTTTTGCCAGCATGATCATCTCCCCGATGTAATTGCGCCATGAGGGGTTCTCCGACCACGATATGGCGAACGTCAACGCCCAGCCGGGATAAGCGGTTCTGCTGATGTGACAGGCGCGCGCTAACACTTTGTTTAATTTGCTCGCGCAAAGCTGGGCTTAGTGCAAAAGAAACGTGCTGATGTTGATAGCGGGCCGCCAGATTTCCCCGAGCGGGCAGGCGGAGATGAAGGTCATCAAGCACAACGAAAGCGGTGATTTCACAACGCCGGCGCAGTACTGCAATCAAAGCCTCGCTTTGGCTATCCAGATCGTGAAAATCGCTGATCAACGCCATCCAGGTGCCAGCAGGAATCAGGCTGGTTGTGCGCTGCAGCACCTCATGTAATGGCAGCGAAGATACAGGCTCTTGCGCATAGCCTGGCGCTAAAGCCTGATTAAAACGGACAATATCCGAGAGTAAGGGATGCAACGCGAATTTGGCTGAACGGCAACGTTGTAGTGCGACAGACTGATCATCAAACAACGCAAAGCCTAGCCGATCACCATCGTGCCAACTTCTCCATGCCAGCAGTGCAGCGATATTGGCTGCCGCTACGGATTTCATTTGCCCTTGGGTGGCAAAAAACATATCCAAACGCTGATCGATCAGCAGGAATACAGGGCGCTCTTTCTCTTCATTGTAGAGACGTATCCACGGTGAACGCAGCCGCGCCGTAGCCTGCCAGTCAATGAGCCTAACATCGTCACCGGGTTGATAACGCCGTAGACTATCGAAGTTAAGGCCACGCCCTTGTTGTCGTGACACTCGTTCTCCAGCCATCGCCGTTGGCGGCAACTGGCCCGGTGGATTCTGAAGCTTTTGAGCCTCGGTGGCGAGTGATAATAAGCCGGGCAGGGTCACTGTGATGGCCTCGCTCATCAGGCCACCACTGCGTCTAACAACATTTGGACCACATGATCAGCACTCATGCGGTCGGCATTTGCCTGATAACTCAATAAAAGACGGTGACGCAGAACCGCAGGCGCAACACGCTGAACATCTTGTGGTAACACTGCATCCCGGCCCTCCAGCCACGCTTGCGCCCGACTGGTTCTATCAAGCGCCAGCGTACCGCGCGGGCTTATACCCAACGCAACATAGCTGGCAAAAGTTTCACTGACCCGCGCCGTCTGGCGAGTCATCTCTACTAATGAAACGATGTAGTTTTCAACCGTGGGAGCAACATACACATCGGAAATTGCCTGCCAGCAAGCGGCGATATCCTGCTGGCTTAAACGTGGCTCATCACGTTTTTTATCCGTCGCGGCCACGCCCAAATACTTAGCCTGTTGCTCAGCGCGCACTAATTGCATGACGCGTTGCTCATTCTCTTTTGACGGGTAATCCACCCGTACTTTCATTAAAAACCGATCTAACTGGGCCTCGGGTAACGGCCAGGTCCCTTCCTGATCGACCGGGTTTTGCGTAGCCAGTACCATGAATACGCCTGGCAGGGGCCAACTTTTACCGGCAACCGTGACGTGCCGCTCTTCCATTGCTTCCAGCAATGCCGATTGCACGCGAGCAGAAGCGCGATTGATCTCATCTGCGAGGATCAAATTGCCAAACACCGGACCGGGACGGAAACGGAATTGGTCCTCTTCCCGAACGGCGTTTTGTTGATAAATTTCACTCCCGGTAATGTCTGAGGGTAGCAAGTCGGGAGTAAACTGGATGCGCTTAAATTCTCCCTCGATATGACTGGCCAGTTCACGTACGGCGCGGGTTTTCGCCAACCCGGGTAAACCTTCCAGTAACACATGTCCATCACATAACAGCGAGATGATCAGCATGCGAACGAGCTCCTGCTGGCCTAAAACCTGCTGATTCATGCTGACTTCCAGCGCCAGAAACTTATCGCGTAGTGTCATGCTCCGCCTCCCGTTGTTGCGGCTGCAGCAGCGAGGCGATGCCCACCAGAATGGGTTGTGCGAAGTTAAAGAAGGCCTTAATACCAGGGCAGAGGTAGTTCAAGCCGAGTTCACCTTCTTCGCTGCGCACGATGCGGTTCTTCGGGCATTCTCCCCAACACAATTTGAGATAAGGACAGCGTTTACACGCAGAAGGTAGCGTATCGCGTTTTCCCATACCGAAGGCTTTCTGCCGCTCGGAAAATGCCATACGGCTGAGTTTGGTGTGTTTCAGGTTACCGAGTTGATATTCGGGATAAACATAGTGATCGCATGAGTAGATATCACCGTTTTTCTCAATCGCCAGGCCTTTGCCACAAAACTCCGAGGTCACGCAGATCTGTCCAGGCATCCCCATGGTCTGCGCAACGGCTGTTTCAAACAGATTGACCTGCACGCGGCCTAAATCGTTATTGACCCACTCTTCAAACGTCGCGATAAGAAATTTTCCCCAATCGTCAGGATCAACTGACCAATCGGTAACAATCGAGTCCAGATCGCCGGGTTTTGCTCGCCGGCTACCTGTCATCGGGATGCTATCATCGCGCCAGAATTGTGGGGCGGTATGTTTGAAATCCACCGGTTCGACACAGGGATTAAACTGGATGTAGGTTGCGCCGAGTTCACGTGTCAGAAAACGATACACCTCCAGCGGAAAACGCGCGTTAGTCCGATTAACAGTTACCAATGCATTGAAAGGGACGCCATGTCGTTTCAGCGCTGCAGCACCTTCCATTACTTTCTCAAAAGTGGGCTTACCACTGCGAGTCAGGCGATAGCGATCATGCAGCTCTTGTGGACCGTCAATGGATAATCCCACCAGAAAATGATGCTGTTTAAGAAACCGCGCCCAGTTGTCGTTGATGAGAATACCGTTGGTTTGCAGATCGTTTTCGATTCGCTGTCCGGGCTTTTGATATCGCCGTTGGAGTTCGACGACTTTTTCAAACCAGGCTAATCCCATCAACGTAGGTTCACCGCCTTGCCAGGAAAATACCACCTGGTCTCCATCCTGCCCCTCAATATACTGGCGAATATAGGCTTCCAACACGTCATCGCTCATGACGCTGTGATCCTGGTGAAGCAGTTGTTCTTTGTGCAGATAAAAACAGTAGTTGCAGTCAATATTGCAGCGAGAACCCGTAGGTTTGGCCATCACATGAAAACGTCGGGTGTAAGCTGGACCTTTACCATTGTATTTGTTGGCGCTGGGCAATGGGCGCAACGCCAGCGTGGTGCTGTGTTTCATCGCAACCTCCATTAACCGGGCACGCGCGTGCCCGGTTGTCATCGGCGAGCTTAGTTAGTGGCCGGACTGCCTTCATTAATCAGTTTCTGCACATCAGAAACTGTGAAGGAGCCAGGTTTTTGTCGCGGAGGGAACTCTTTGAAACTTTGCAGCATTTCGGCGGCATATTTTTGTGCACCACCGAGCAGGAACAAACGGTCATAGAACCAGTGGTTATAGTCCATGCCATCATCACCGCGTTCCAGTGGGTCAATCTCAAGATCGAAGATCAGCGGCGTGCGCAGTTTAGTGAACGGGTATTTCCACAGATCCAGTCCGGTATGTTCCTGAATCATGAAGTGGGCTTTCCAGCGGCCATAACGCATTGCCAGTAAGTCTCCATCGTCACTCCAGTAAAAGAACTCGTGACTTTGATCCCGCGCTTTGCCTTGCATGAAATCGAGTTGATTAT
>NZ_JASEWO010000359.1:0-1219 GCF_030024295.1 Pantoea sp. Pa-EAmG | reverse complement strand
TGTCCTTTGGCAAGAGTAAAGCCCGCATGCTGACCGAAGACCAGATCAAGACCACGTTTGCTGATGTCGCAGGTTGCGATGAAGCGAAAGAAGAAGTGGGTGAACTGGTTGAATATCTGCGCGAGCCAAGCCGCTTCCAGAAACTGGGTGGTAAGATCCCGAAAGGCGTCCTGATGGTCGGCCCTCCGGGTACCGGTAAAACCTTGCTGGCTAAAGCGATTGCTGGCGAAGCAAAAGTACCGTTCTTCACTATCTCCGGTTCTGACTTTGTTGAAATGTTCGTGGGTGTCGGTGCATCTCGTGTGCGTGACATGTTCGAGCAGGCGAAGAAAGCCG
Source organism: Pantoea sp. Pa-EAmG (assembly GCF_030024295.1). NCBI lineage: Bacteria > Pseudomonadati > Pseudomonadota > Gammaproteobacteria > Enterobacterales > Erwiniaceae > Pantoea > Pantoea sp. Pa-EAmG. The sequence continues at coordinate 883 of NZ_JASEWO010000359.1, read as the reverse complement.
CGCCTTGCATCATCTTTATCGATGAAATCGATGCTGTAGGCCGTCAACGTGGCGCCGGTTTAGGCGGTGGTCATGATGAACGTGAGCAGACGCTGAACCAGATGCTGGTTGAGATGGATGGCTTCGAAGGTAATGAAGGCATCATCGTTATCGCCGCAACTAACCGTCCAGACGTACTTGACCCCGCGCTGCTGCGCCCAGGTCGTTTTGACCGCCAGGTTGTGGTCGGTCTGCCAGATGTCCGCGGTCGTGAACAGATTCTGAAAGTGCATATGCGTCGTGTGCCGCTGGCCACTGACATCGATGCAGCGATCATCGCACGTGGTACGCCGGGCTTCTCGGGTGCTGACCTCGCTAACCTTGTCAACGAAGCGGCACTGTTTGCTGCACGTGGCAACAAGCGTGTGGTCTCAATGGTTGAGTTCGAGAAAGCGAAAGACAAAATCATGATGGGTGCAGAACGTCGCTCCATGGTGATGACGGAAGCGCAGAAAGAATCCACCGCTTACCACGAAGCGGGCCATGCGATTATTGGTCGTCTGGTACCGGAACACGATCCGGTGCATAAAGTGACAATTATCCCGCGTGGACGTGCGCTGGGTGTGACCTTCTTCTTGCCAGAAGGTGACGCGATCAGCGCCAGCCGCCAGAAACTTGAAAGCCAGATCTCAACGCTGTACGGCGGTCGTCTGGCGGAAGAGATCATCTACGGCGCAGAACACGTTTCTACCGGTGCATCTAACGACATTAAAGTCGCCACTAACCTGGCGCGCAACATGGTGACGCAGTGGGGCTTCAACGAGAAGTTAGGTCCGTTGCTGTATGCTGAAGAAGAAGGCGAAGTGTTCCTCGGCCGCTCTGTGGCTAAGGCGAAACACATGTC
>NZ_JASEWO010000358.1:0-1229 GCF_030024295.1 Pantoea sp. Pa-EAmG | reverse complement strand
AGTTCGATGGAAAAATCATGCATTTCCCCCTGATCCTTGTCTCACCCGCCCGTCCAGAGAATATCGGCGCGGCAGCCCGCGCCATGAAAACCATGGGCTTTAGCGAATTGCGCATTGTGGCCAGCGATGCCTGGCAAGATCCCGCCGCACGCCGTGTGGCGCACGGTGCCGGTGAGATCCTTGATAACGTCAAAACCTACGGCACCTTGAGTGAAGCGCTGGCAGATGTGGATTTCTCTGTCGCCACCACCGCACGCAGCCGCGCGAAGTTCCGCTACTACGCCACGCCCACTCAGGTAGAAACCATCTTGCAGGAGAAGCGCCAGTGGCTGAGCCGTATCGCACTGGTGTTTGGTCGTGAAGACAGCGGGTTAACCAATGAAGAGCTGGAGCAGGTCGATCTGCTGACCGGTATTCCGATGGCCAATGATTATCCCTCGCTCAATCTCGGCCAGGCGGTGATGGTGTACTGCTATCAGTTATCCGCGCTCAATCAGATTGCGGTTGAACGCAATGAAGCGGCAAATGAACATCAGTTGCAGGCTTTACGTGAACGCTTCCATCAACTGCTGGTGAAGCTGGAGGTGAGTGACGATGCGAAAATGGCGGACTGGATCGACCAACGTATCGGCCTGCTGGAACAGCGTGATAGCGCCATGCTGCATCGACTGCTGCATGATGTAGAAAAAAAACTTATAGATAAATAATCGGTGAATGTACGTGTTCTTAGTGACAGATCGGGAAACCAGGCGATCTGTTGAACGATCCCGATATGATTTGCGTGCAGAAACCGAACTCTGCGCAGCAGTCGTAAAATCGTGGCTAAGACAAATTCGTTGACTTAACGTGCGCTTTGCTTTACTTCTGGAAGGCAGACGGACAAGACAAAGACAGACAGAAAAAATCTCAATGCGTAATCACAGCCTGAACACCACAATTATTATTACCACCACCATTACCACAGGTAACGGTGCGGGCTGACGCATACAGGAAAAACAAAGAAAAAAGCCCGCACCTAAACAGTGCGGGCTTTTTTTTCGGCAAAAATTCAGGAGAGCTTCAATCATGCGAGTGCTGAAATTCGGCGGAACCTCAGTAGCCAATGCGGAACGTTTTCTTCGCGTGGCAGATATTCTGGAAAGCAACGCGCAACAGGGACAGGTTGCCACCGTGCTCTCTGCGCCAGCGAAAATCACCAATCATCTGGTGGCGATGATTGAGAAAACCAT
>NZ_JASEWO010000149.1:0-11515 GCF_030024295.1 Pantoea sp. Pa-EAmG | reverse complement strand
TAGGTGGTGTAAAAGTGAATCCAGAATGTCAGAATCCTGACGGGTCATGTGCGCATTGCTGATAATGGCGCAGCGGCAGATTTCAGGCTCTGACTCACGCCGGAGCGTAGTGACTGATGCATTCATTCTGTTAACCGCCTGAACGGCGGCCTCCTGTATGGTAGCGGATTGTTGGTCGTTTGCTCCCCGTAAACCGGCTTGCTTTCGCCATCTCACGGTGTGGTATGCAGTTCATTCAGGAAGGCAGGATCGTATAGCCTGTGTCAAAGTCATACACCGCAAACGGATAGCGGTCGCGAAGGTAAATTTTACGGCCTTCCGGCTCATCGGTCGGCTCATCAATGACGGCGAGTGACATAAACTCGTTACCCTGAATGCCGCCGGGACCGCTGAACACGCCGTAGCTGTAGAGGTAGTCAGCAAGGTCGCAGAACTGCGACGGGGTAAGCGCCTTATCCTCACTTTCTGAGACGCCTTCAAGCCGACAACCCGCATCAGAAACGGCGCGCTCGGTGATGTTATAAATCTGCGCTTGCTCCTCGTCTGTGAGTTCTCGGGCGAGGCTGAAGGCAATGGAATCGCAAACCAGTCCGGCGAATCCTTCATGTGAGGTGGTCATCGCATCTGCAATGTCTCTGACAGTCATTTTCATTTCATTCACTCCCACTGCGTACATTCGTCGGATTCCGCCAGGTAATGCATCCGGGCGGTATTCAGCGCACCGTCAAAAGAGACAGGGCCATTATCGGGCCAGCAGTGTGCGCACAGGTGCATCAGGTCGGTCAGAAGGTCTGTGACGACAGTGTCAGCGGGTTCAGTGCTGTCTGCGGAGCCCGTCATATCCGCGAAATGCAACAGTACGGATGCCGCCAGGTGGATGCGCCGGGCGTTATCGTTATCCGCTTCTGCGGCTTCTGCCCGTGCTGACAGGATCAGAAGGTCAGTCATGGTGAACGGTTCTTCAGAAGGTAAAGCGGTCTCTGTGGTGCAGGTTTTGGAACGCATAGTCATATCCTCTGCGGAGGTTTAGCACACGGTCTGTTGCCGGGTTGGGCAACGTTATGAGGCCGGTTTTTCCCGGCCCCGTTGCCCATCAGGCACAGATTTTCCGGTTATAAATCACCTTAAAATCGGTGTATTCAGGACCGTCACGCAGCGGCTCAAGCCGCACCACGTTCTCCGCGACGCCGTTCATTGTCAGCACGCGCTCGATGCCCGTGTGCCAGTCTTCCGCCGCGTTCAGCGGGATCCAGAGGTTGCTGTTAATCCCGCTCAGCAGCGGATCGGCGCAGACGTGCATGCCGCGACCGTGGCGGGTTTTTTCGCTGACCGTGACGATCAGTTCACCGCGCACCTGACGCGTGAACGATGCGCGGACCAGCTGCGTCACCACGTCGTCCCAGCACCACTCCGCGTCATCCGGCACGGGCAGTTCGACGCAGCGGAGCGACCTGCACCCCGCGCGCGCCATACCCTGTGCCAGTCCCAGCACGGAGGGTTCGCGGCTCGCCGCGTGTGCGCCGGTGATCCAGTTGCCGTGGTGAAAAAACGCTTCGTCGCCGTTGTCCAGGCGGATAAAGGTGTATTCGCCCAGCACGCGGAGAATGTCGTTCTGCGTTACGGCTGGCGGCGTCGCGGACAGGTTCAGGGGGGTAGCGGTGTTCATGCCTGCACCTCCAGCTGCTGACGTACCGCGCGCATGAAATGCGGCCACTGATTGAAAGTCATTTTCGGTACGCGAACGCCACGTCCGCTGTTGAAAGCTTTTACAAATGCAGCAGCCTTTGCGAGGATTTGCGGGTCAAAAATCATATTACTCTCCTAAGTGTCTGGTCTTTGATAAGGCAGCCAGCCCCAACTGGCCGCCGTGGAATAAGCAGGGGCAACCCTGCTTTTTTTACGCCTGTACGTTGCCGCGCTGTTCCAGCTCACTGGTCAGCCACTGGCCCGCCTTAAACCAGGCCCTTTCCCCCGGAAGCCCGAAGTGCGCCAGCGCGATTTGCCCTGCCCGCTGCCAGGCCCCGAACACCGCCGCGGGCATCAGCACAGAGTTGTCCGGCACCGCTGCCACAGCCGTCCGGGCGGCATCGCGCAGAATGGCCGCCATTGACTCCTGACGCTCTGCAAGGGTCATGGTGATGGTGTTCAGCGCGGTCAGCGCTGACAGGTACGCATCCAGCGACACCTGACGCACACCCTGACTGTTGATGTAACGACGCAGCCAGTAGCCCGCATCGTGTTCAAAATTAAACGCGCGCCAGATCAGCCCGCCCGCCGGCTCCCGGACAACCAGTCGAAAATGACTGCCCTGATCGTCTTCAATAAAAACGTTGCTGAAAGCGGCCGTTACGGATACCGCCTGCGCGCGCGTAAACGGTCCGTCGCCCAGCGCGGCCACGCTGTGCAGCTCAGGTAGGGTGCTGCCCGGGATTGAGGTCATGTTGTGCTCCTGTCAGAAATGAGTGATCCGGCTGACCGCCGCGCGGTGCCCGAAAAGCCCTTCTCTGACGCGGGTTTCTTCTTTCCGGTCTGGCCTTTCGCGGCAAAGGGCAAAGGAGCAACGACGAAGTGAGGGCATAAAGGGGCGACGACAAAAAGTTTTTGCGGCCCCTGGCGAAAAGTTTTTGGCGGCGTGCACTTCACCCCTTTCTGCCTGAACCGGCGGTGCTACGACCAGCCCTCCGCGCAAGGGCTGGCCGGAATGCAGGGAAGCGTCAGAAGGGAAGTTTCAGTCCGCCCCGCGGACTGACCTTAAAGTCCCGGCGACAGGCCGGGACGGTGAACGCGACGGCGCAGCCGTCTGCAGCCGTTGACCCTGGACATCAGCCCGAAACCGCTCGCGGACGAAACCCGCAGGGGTTCGGTGGCGCTTGGCGGCTTTGCCGCTTAGCGACATAGGGCTCGACGACCCGGCTTGCCGGGGAGCCGAAGGGGGCCCCGGCTTTTGCTGTTGCTGTTGCTGTTGCTGTTGCTGTTGCTGTTGCTGTTAATGCGACTTTTCCGGCGGCAGGCTGAAACAGCTGAACAGAGAACTGACGACTCTAAATCCATTAAACGCGTGAAGGGTATCAGCGGCCTGGCGGGGATGGCCGGTGCGCCAGCACCGGCTTTTCCCGGACCGCAGGGTGTCGGTGTTGCTGTTCAGATGCTGGCTGAAAATCCAAAAAAAACCGCGCCAGGTGGCGCGGTCTGCGGGTATCAGTTGCCGGGATTATTTGCCCGGTCGTTCCTCTGCAGGAGCGGCCAGCACGCCCGGGTGCAGGTGTACGCCTGAAACGTCCGTATTGGCACGCGCCTTGTGCAGATCGCAGGCGGCCTGCATGGATAACCAGAGACGCGCCGCAATACCCAGCCCCGCCTCCAGCCGCACCGCCATTTCCGGACTGACAGAAGCCTTACCGCTGGCGACTTTGCTCAGCGCCGAAGCGGACACACCCAGCTCTTTCGCCAGCACGCGCAGGCCAATATTATTGTCTTCAATATACTCGGTGATCAGGCCGCCCGGATGCGGGGGATTAAACATGCCCATCAGTGGTAATCCTCCAGATTAAGAATATAAGCATCACCATCCGTGAATTCGAAAGTGATGCGCCAGTTAGCCCTGACCGTGATGGAAAAAAGGTTTTTCCTGTCGCCTTTCAGGGGATGAAAACGAAAGCCCGGGTAGTTTTTGAATTCATCGGTAGAAATCGCCTCATCAATGACCAGCAGGCGTAGCCGGATGCGTTCAGCGTCCTTAGCCTGCACGCCGCTGATATCGCCTTTTTCAAACAGCTTCTGTAATCCCTTGTGCTTCCAGCTTTTAATCACTTTTCGGCTCCGCGTTTCCCGTCGAGAAACAGTATATCATATGTTTCCTGTCGAGAAACACATACTGTTGCCATTTTTTCTGTGTCCGCAGAAAGGACGTTGCGGGCCGTCAGTTTGTTTGGCACCACCCAGCGATTCATCACATGCTGATCGGGGTTCATATGCTGCGCGCGTCGATAAATTTCTCCGGCCACGTCGCAGGCCGCATCCGGAGCGTATGGCAGCAGGGTTTCAAGCCCCGTCAGCGACGGAAACCGGCGCGACCAGGTCGCGATCATGTTCCTGAGGTCATATTCCGGAACGCAGTCGCGCCAGGCCTCAAACCATTCGCGCAGCGTCTCCGGCGTGCGGAACGCCAGCTCTGTTTCTGCCTGCCGGATGCGGTTCTCCAGCTGGCGTGCACGGTAATCCTCCGACTGCCTTTCGCGCCGCTGCGCGTGGCCTGCCCGCTTCTGCGCCGCATGCGCGGCGCGCTCAGATCGCCTGAATACAGCTTCCGGAAACAGGGTTGCGGCAAGCTCTCCCGGCAGCGGCAGCGGACAGACTTCGCCCGCCGTGCTGAGAAAGATATCCAGGGCGCTTTCCCATTCCGGCAGCGGCGCGCGTTTTACGCGCGGGCGCAGATAAATACCCCGGATGCGGTTCAGAGCCTGGACACTGATGCGGCTTCCGCCGCTCAGCTGCTTCATAAACGCCGCCGCGTAAGGGTGACGCGCCAGCCGGGCTCCCCGCTGCTGTGCCCGCTTCACGGCTGCAATCGCCTGCAGCGCGGCCTGCCGTTCCGGCAGCAGAGGCACCAGTGCCTGTGAAGTCGGGATCATGCGGCGTGCCCTCCCATCCGCATCGCGGCGACAAGCTCACCGGCGCCGGTGAAGCCCGCCCGCGTGTACTCAGCGATTTTTGCAAGTATCACCTGCAGCGCCGCGGGTTCGAGCCGATCGCTGACGTACAGGCGCAGGCGGCAGCGGGTGCGGGTGTCTGCGACGACTGCACACCATACCGGCGAGCAGCCTGACGGGCTGACCAGCTCGACGGCCAGCCCGGCGGCATCCGCGCGGGTCAGCCGCAGGTGTACCGGATACACCCCGCCCCACTCGCCCCGCATTTCACAGTCCATGCGCCAGCTGTCAGGCAACTGCAGCGCGCTATGCACCAGGCCGCACATATGCAGCCGTGCGGCTTCGCCTTGCCCGCTAAGTTCTTCCAGGTCGCAGCCTGAGAAGGCCTGCAGCGTGCTGAGTGTAAATTTTTCTTCTCGGTTCATAGTATTCAGCTCTGTCTCGGGTCGGATCCGGCCCGTTTATCGGGCCGGTGCGGTATCCGGCAGGGTCACCCCTGCCAGCCGTGCCGGGTTTACTCCGGCTTGTACGCCATCAGGCGCACTACACGCACCCCGGTTTCCGCAAACATGCCCTCCATCGGTTCGGACCAGCTGCAGTCCCATCCCGGCAGCAGGTTTTTGCGGTCGCTGCCTGCGGGCAGAATGGCTGCCAGACGTCCGCCGGCCTTCACCAGCGCCGCCGCCGCGTTCAGGTGCGCCACGGCGCGACCTTCGCTGAAAGGCGGATTCATCACCACCACGTCAAAGCGCTGCGGCGTCGTTTGCGCCCACGCCAGAAAATCAGCTTCGATCACGTTGTGGCCTTTGGCCTCCAGCACGCGGCAGTGCAGCGGCGAAACCTCGACGCAGGTCGTCTGCGCCTTCGGCATCAGGTCGGCTAAGCCGCCCATGCCCGCGCTCGGCTCCAGGCAGGTTTCCCCCTCCCGGATGTCCGCCTCGTCAAGCAGCTGCGCGGCGAGTTTGCCCGTGGTCGGGTAAAACTGATGTGTTTTCTGCTCAGGCAGCGCGCCGGTAAGCTGAATATCTTCAAGCGCCGTGGTCGGGTCGTAATCGAATTCAAACCAGGTAAAAGCGTTAATATTCATTTTCACGCCGCCCAGGCTCAGCAGCACTTTTTCCGCTTCCGCGCGTGCGGCCTTATCTTCATCCGAATAACCCTTAATGCGGCGGTTAAAAGGGTTTGTAGTGACCGGCGGGCGCGGTTCTTCCCAGCGGCTGCGCTTTAAAGGTTCGGTGCGTTCTGTCTCCAGATCACCGAGTACGCTCAGGACAGAAAAAGGCAGCAGATTCGAATGCAGATCAAAACTTTTTACCTTTGTGCGCGGCTTCTGACGGTGCTCCGCAGGGATAGCCGCCGGATGCAGGAAAGCCAGAATGTCATTAAGACGCCAGGCCATGTCCGGATGGATCTCCAGATGGATAGTGCCTTTCATAAAGGCTTTGACGCGCAGCGCGCCGCCGTCGATGGCAACCCACTCCCCTGAACGGTCGCGCGCAATTTTCAGAATTTTATTGGTGGTGTTCAGGCCGGTCGCATCGCGGCCCATGAACTTAGCGATCACCTTGCGCAGGTCGTCCACATAGCCGGTGCGGTCGTAGTTGCACATGCCCCACTGATCGAACATGCATTCAATGATCATCCGCTTGCTGAAACCTTCCGGGCGGTTGGTCACGTGGCTGCGAGACAGGCTGCGGAAAATGCCGTCAACGCGCTCGGAGAAAAATTTCTGACGAGAGAAAAGCAGCTCGGAAAGCGTCGCACGCACCGCATTTTCCTCAAAATCTGGCGCTTTCATCTCGCGGATCTGTTCGTTCCACTCGTTGCGGCGCTCGTTGGGCATGTACTCGTAAACGTCGGTCAGGCTCAGCGCCTTCTGCCAGAAGTCAGCATTCAGCGACGCAACCGCTCCGGGCAGGTCGAACAGCTTTCCTACCGGGGGCACGTGATAACCCCGTTCCCGGTGCAGGTTGCCGCTCAGAAAATATGCGACAGCTTCGCTGTTCACACCGCTGCGGATAGTGGCAGAAATATCCGCTAACTTCGTGCGCATAAGGCGGTAACTGCCCAGCAGCCCGTCAATCAGATCGGTATCTGCAGGCGCAAAAAATGTATCCGTGATGACATCGCCGGCGGCGGTGATCGGTGCGCGATCGGTGGTCGCATCAGGGGTGACGTTTACGAGGGTGTTTTGCATGGCATAGCTCCTTAAATCCGGCTGAGTAGTGCAGCGCGTGCTGCGGAACCGACAAAGGCCTTCTCTGACGCGGGTTTTCTCTTTCCGGTCTGGCCTTTCGCGGCAGGGGCAAAGGAGCAACGACGAAGTGAAGGCATAAAGGGGCGACGACAAAAAGTTTTTGACGCCCCTGGCAAAAAGTTTTTGGCGGCGTGCATTTCACCCCTTTATGCCTGAACCGGCGGTGCTACGACCAGCCCTCCGCGCAAGGGCTGGCCGGAATGCAGGGAAGCGTCAGAAGGGAAGTTTCAGTCCGCCCCGCGGACTGACCTTAAAGTCCCGGCGACAGGCCGGGACGGTGAACGCGACGGCGCAGCCGTCTGCAGCCGTTGACCCTGGACATCAGCCCGAAACCGCTCGCGGACGAAACCCGCAGGGGTTCGGTGGCGCTTGGCGGCTTTGCCGCTTAGCGACATAGGGCTCGACGACCCGGCTTGCCGGGGAGCCGAAGGGGGCCCCGGCTTTTGCTGTTGCTGTTGCTGTTGCTGTTGCTGTTGCTGTTGCTGTTAATGCGACTTTTCCGGCGGCAGGCTGAAACAGCTGAACAGAGAACTGACGACTCTAAATCCATTAAACGCGTGAAGGGTATCAGCGGCCTGGCGGGGATGGCCGGTGCGCCAGCACCGGCTTTTCCCGGACCGCAGGGTGTCGGTGTTGCTGTTCAGATGCTGGCTGAAAATCCAAAAAAAACCGCGCCAGGTGGCGCGGTCTGCGGGTATCAGTTGCCGGGATTATTTGCCCGGTCGTTCCTCTGCAGGAGCGGCCAGCACGCCCGGGTGCAGGTGTACGCCTGAAACGTCCGTATTGGCACGCGCCTTGTGCAGATCGCAGGCGGCCTGCATGGATAACCAGAGACGCGCCGCAATACCCAGCCCCGCCTCCAGCCGCACCGCCATTTCCGGACTGACAGAAGCCTTACCGCTGGCGACTTTGCTCAGCGCCGAAGCGGACACACCCAGCTCTTTCGCCAGCACGCGCAGGCCAATATTATTGTCTTCAATATACTCGGTGATCAGGCCGCCCGGATGCGGGGGATTAAACATGCCCATCAGTGGTAATCCTCCAGATTAAGAATATAAGCATCACCATCCGTGAATTCGAAAGTGATGCGCCAGTTAGCCCTGACCGTGATGGAAAAAAGGTTTTTCCTGTCGCCTTTCAGGGGATGAAAACGAAAGCCCGGGTAGTTTTTGAATTCATCGGTAGAAATCGCCTCATCAATGACCAGCAGGCGTAGCCGGATGCGTTCAGCGTCCTTAGCCTGCACGCCGCTGATATCGCCTTTTTCAAACAGCTTCTGTAATCCCTTGTGCTTCCAGCTTTTAATCACTTTTCGGCTCCGCGTTTCCCGTCGAGAAACAGTATATCATATGTTTCCTGTCGAGAAACACATACTGTTGCCATTTTTTCTGTGTCCGCAGAAAGGACGTTGCGGGCCGTCAGTTTGTTTGGCACCACCCAGCGATTCATCACATGCTGATCGGGGTTCATATGCTGCGCGCGTCGATAAATTTCTCCGGCCACGTCGCAGGCCGCATCCGGAGCGTATGGCAGCAGGGTTTCAAGCCCCGTCAGCGACGGAAACCGGCGCGACCAGGTCGCGATCATGTTCCTGAGGTCATATTCCGGAACGCAGTCGCGCCAGGCCTCAAACCATTCGCGCAGCGTCTCCGGCGTGCGGAACGCCAGCTCTGTTTCTGCCTGCCGGATGCGGTTCTCCAGCTGGCGTGCACGGTAATCCTCCGACTGCCTTTCGCGCCGCTGCGCGTGGCCTGCCCGCTTCTGCGCCGCATGCGCGGCGCGCTCAGATCGCCTGAATACAGCTTCCGGAAACAGGGTTGCGGCAAGCTCTCCCGGCAGCGGCAGCGGACAGACTTCGCCCGCCGTGCTGAGAAAGATATCCAGGGCGCTTTCCCATTCCGGCAGCGGCGCGCGTTTTACGCGCGGGCGCAGATAAATACCCCGGATGCGGTTCAGAGCCTGGACACTGATGCGGCTTCCGCCGCTCAGCTGCTTCATAAACGCCGCCGCGTAAGGGTGACGCGCCAGCCGGGCTCCCCGCTGCTGTGCCCGCTTCACGGCTGCAATCGCCTGCAGCGCGGCCTGCCGTTCCGGCAGCAGAGGCACCAGTGCCTGTGAAGTCGGGATCATGCGGCGTGCCCTCCCATCCGCATCGCGGCGACAAGCTCACCGGCGCCGGTGAAGCCCGCCCGCGTGTACTCAGCGATTTTTGCAAGTATCACCTGCAGCGCCGCGGGTTCGAGCCGATCGCTGACGTACAGGCGCAGGCGGCAGCGGGTGCGGGTGTCTGCGACGACTGCACACCATACCGGCGAGCAGCCTGACGGGCTGACCAGCTCGACGGCCAGCCCGGCGGCATCCGCGCGGGTCAGCCGCAGGTGTACCGGATACACCCCGCCCCACTCGCCCCGCATTTCACAGTCCATGCGCCAGCTGTCAGGCAACTGCAGCGCGCTATGCACCAGGCCGCACATATGCAGCCGTGCGGCTTCGCCTTGCCCGCTAAGTTCTTCCAGGTCGCAGCCTGAGAAGGCCTGCAGCGTGCTGAGTGTAAATTTTTCTTCTCGGTTCATAGTATTCAGCTCTGTCTCGGGTCGGATCCGGCCCGTTTATCGGGCCGGTGCGGTATCCGGCAGGGTCACCCCTGCCAGCCGTGCCGGGTTTACTCCGGCTTGTACGCCATCAGGCGCACTACACGCACCCCGGTTTCCGCAAACATGCCCTCCATCGGTTCGGACCAGCTGCAGTCCCATCCCGGCAGCAGGTTTTTGCGGTCGCTGCCTGCGGGCAGAATGGCTGCCAGACGTCCGCCGGCCTTCACCAGCGCCGCCGCCGCGTTCAGGTGCGCCACGGCGCGACCTTCGCTGAAAGGCGGATTCATCACCACCACGTCAAAGCGCTGCGGCGTCGTTTGCGCCCACGCCAGAAAATCAGCTTCGATCACGTTGTGGCCTTTGGCCTCCAGCACGCGGCAGTGCAGCGGCGAAACCTCGACGCAGGTCGTCTGCGCCTTCGGCATCAGGTCGGCTAAGCCGCCCATGCCCGCGCTCGGCTCCAGGCAGGTTTCCCCCTCCCGGATGTCCGCCTCGTCAAGCAGCTGCGCGGCGAGTTTGCCCGTGGTCGGGTAAAACTGATGTGTTTTCTGCTCAGGCAGCGCGCCGGTAAGCTGAATATCTTCAAGCGCCGTGGTCGGGTCGTAATCGAATTCAAACCAGGTAAAAGCGTTAATATTCATTTTCACGCCGCCCAGGCTCAGCAGCACTTTTTCCGCTTCCGCGCGTGCGGCCTTATCTTCATCCGAATAACCCTTAATGCGGCGGTTAAAAGGGTTTGTAGTGACCGGCGGGCGCGGTTCTTCCCAGCGGCTGCGCTTTAAAGGTTCGGTGCGTTCTGTCTCCAGATCACCGAGTACGCTCAGGACAGAAAAAGGCAGCAGATTCGAATGCAGATCAAAACTTTTTACCTTTGTGCGCGGCTTCTGACGGTGCTCCGCAGGGATAGCCGCCGGATGCAGGAAAGCCAGAATGTCATTAAGACGCCAGGCCATGTCCGGATGGATCTCCAGATGGATAGTGCCTTTCATAAAGGCTTTGACGCGCAGCGCGCCGCCGTCGATGGCAACCCACTCCCCTGAACGGTCGCGCGCAATTTTCAGAATTTTATTGGTGGTGTTCAGGCCGGTCGCATCGCGGCCCATGAACTTAGCGATCACCTTGCGCAGGTCGTCCACATAGCCGGTGCGGTCGTAGTTGCACATGCCCCACTGATCGAACATGCATTCAATGATCATCCGCTTGCTGAAACCTTCCGGGCGGTTGGTCACGTGGCTGCGAGACAGGCTGCGGAAAATGCCGTCAACGCGCTCGGAGAAAAATTTCTGACGAGAGAAAAGCAGCTCGGAAAGCGTCGCACGCACCGCATTTTCCTCAAAATCTGGCGCTTTCATCTCGCGGATCTGTTCGTTCCACTCGTTGCGGCGCTCGTTGGGCATGTACTCGTAAACGTCGGTCAGGCTCAGCGCCTTCTGCCAGAAGTCAGCATTCAGCGACGCAACCGCTCCGGGCAGGTCGAACAGCTTTCCTACCGGGGGCACGTGATAACCCCGTTCCCGGTGCAGGTTGCCGCTCAGAAAATATGCGACAGCTTCGCTGTTCACACCGCTGCGGATAGTGGCAGAAATATCCGCTAACTTCGTGCGCATAAGGCGGTAACTGCCCAGCAGCCCGTCAATCAGATCGGTATCTGCAGGCGCAAAAAATGTATCCGTGATGACATCGCCGGCGGCGGTGATCGGTGCGCGATCGGTGGTCGCATCAGGGGTGACGTTTACGAGGGTGTTTTGCATGGCATAGCTCCTTAAATCCGGCTGAGTAGTGCAGCGCGTGCTGCGGAACCGACAAAGGCCTTCTCTGACGCGGGTTTTCTCTTTCCGGTCTGGCCTTTCGCGGCAGGGGCAAAGGAGCAACGACGAAGTGAAGGCATAAAGGGGCGACGACAAAAAGTTTTTGACGCCCCTGGCAAAAAGTTTTTGGCGGCGTGCATTTCACCCCTTTATGCCTGAACCGGCGGTGCTACGACCAGCCCTCCGCGCAAGGGCTGGCCGGAATGC
>NZ_JASEWO010000148.1:0-11547 GCF_030024295.1 Pantoea sp. Pa-EAmG | reverse complement strand
TCACGGTTGCCGTTAAAAATACGCTGGCCGATGACGGCAGCGAAGACAGCATCAGTCTGACTTTCCAGAGCATGAAAGATTTCTCTCCGGAACAGGTCTCCCGGCAAATACCTCAGCTGAAGGCCATGCTTTCCATGCGTAATTTACTGCGTGATTTAAAAGCCAACCTGCTGGATAACCAGGCCTTCCGAAAAGAGCTGGAAAAAATTCTGCTGGACCCGGCGTTAAGTGCAGAGCTGCGCGCTGAGCTCTCAACCCTGGCACCAAAACAGCCATAACCATCACGATGATTTAACGGATTAATAAGGAAGATGCTGATGTCTGTAAATAATGAGAATGCGACGGGTGGCGAGAGCGTGGTGCTGGAACGTCCGGCAGCCGGTGGGGTTTATGCCACCCTGTTTGAAAAGATCAATCTCAACCCGGTTTCTGAGCTGAGCGCGCTGGATATCTGGCAGGATGCGCAGGCGATGTCGGATGCAACGGCGGATGAGCGTTTAACCGCCGGCATGCAGGTATTTCTGGAGTGCCTGAAAAAATCAGGCGCAAAAGTTGAAAAACTCGACAAAAACCTGATTGACCATCATATCGCCGCGCTGGATCACCAGATCAGTCGTCAGCTGGATGCGGTCATGCATAGCGAAGAGTTCCAGGCAGTGGAGAGCCTGTGGCGCGGCGTGAAATCGCTGGTTGATAAAACCGATTTCCGCCAGAACGTGAAAGTCGAACTGCTGGATATGTCTAAAGAAGACCTGCGTCAGGACTTCGAAGACAGCCCGGAAATTATCCAGAGCGGCCTGTATAAACACACCTACATTGATGAGTATGACACACCAGGCGGCGAGCCGATTGCGGCGCTGATTTCCGCTTATGAGTTTGATGCGTCTGCGCAGGATGTTGCCCTGCTGCGCAATATTTCAAAAGTGTCTGCTGCGGCGCATATGCCGTTTATCGGCTCTGCCGGCCCGCAATTCTTCCTCAAGGATTCAATGGAAGACGTGGCGGCCATCAAAGATATCGGTAACTATTTTGACCGCGCTGAATACATCAAGTGGAAATCCTTCCGCGAGACGGACGATTCGCGCTACATCGGTCTGGTGATGCCGCGTGTGCTGGGTCGCCTGCCGTATGGCCCGGACACCGTACCGGTGCGCAGCTTCAACTACGTTGAAGAAGTCAAAGGCCCGGATCACGACAAATACCTGTGGACCAACGCCTCGTTTGCCTTCGCATCCAACATGGTGCGCAGCTTCATTAACAATGGCTGGTGCGTGCAAATCCGTGGTCCACAGGCCGGTGGTGCGGTGCAGGATCTGCCGATTCATCTGTACGATCTGGGCACCGGTAATCAGGTGAAGATCCCGAGTGAGGTAATGATCCCGGAAACCCGCGAATTTGAGTTCGCCAATCTCGGTTTCATTCCGCTGTCCTACTACAAAAACCGCGACTACAGCTGCTTCTTCTCGGCCAACTCCACCCAGAAACCTGCGCTGTATGACACTGCGGATGCCACCGCCAACAGCCGCATTAACGCCCGTCTGCCGTATATCTTCCTGCTGTCGCGTATCGCGCATTATCTGAAGCTGATTCAGCGTGAAAACATCGGCACCACCAAGGATCGGCGTCTGCTGGAACTGGAGTTAAACACCTGGGTGCGCGGTCTGGTGACCGAAATGACCGATCCGGGCGATGAGCTGCAGGCTTCTCACCCGCTGCGCGACGCGAAGGTGGTAGTGGAAGATATCGACGACAACCCGGGCTTCTTCCGCGTCAGGCTGTACGCCATCCCACACTTCCAGGTGGAGGGCATGGACGTCAACCTGTCACTGGTTTCCCAGATGCCGAAGGCGAAATCGTAAGCGAAGGCAGGAAGCCAATGAAAACGGAACAACCGTTATGGGGCAGGGGCGTTATGGTCTCTCCCCAGCACTTCCAGCAACAGGTCGCCTATGCGGCCTGGTCTGCGGAAGGCATCGCCCGGCTGGGCCTCTCCCATCCCTGGGGGATGATTGCAGCCACGTTCGAACCTGATGCACTGAAGCTGGGCCGCCTGCAGGCCCGTCATCTGCACATCCGTTTCCCCGATGGCACGCTTATCGACACCGATAACGCCGATGACCTGCCGCCGGTGCTGATGCTTGAGGGCGAATCACAGGACGTGGTAGTGGTGCTGGCGCTTCCGCTGCTGCGGGCAAATGGCGGCAACTGCCTTAAACCCGATGAGGTGGCCGAGCGCCCTGTGCGTTATCGCCAGCGCTGGCGGGATGTCCGCAACACCTTTGGCGATGATACCCGGCAGATTGCAGTGATGCAGCCAGAGCTGACGCTGCGTTTTGCCCATCAGAACAACAGTGATTATCTGACCTGTCCGGTCGCCCGTCTGCAGCAGGATTCCCAGGGCAGCTGGGCACTCGATGAAACCTGGCTTCCGCCACTGCTGGCTCTGCAGGGCAGCCGCTGGCTGGTAACCCAGCTGGAACAATTGATGACGCAACTGCGTGCCCGTCTGGGTCGACTGATGGCCATGCGACGTGAAAGTAACGAGCGCATGGCCGACTTTGCCGTGGCTGATGTGTCGTTATTCTGGCTGCTCAATGCCCTGAACAGCGCAGAACCGGTGCTCGGCCAGTTTCAGCGTAACCTGCAAAGTCCACCGGAGCGTTTGTACCCGGAACTGGCGCGGCTTGCGGGCAGCCTGCTGACTTTCTCGCTGGAACATCAGGTGAGTGCTATTCCGGTCTGGCAGCATGAACAGCTGAATAGCGTCTTCCCGCCGCTGTTCGACTTACTGGGCGATCTGCTGGAAGCCAGCCTGCCGTCGCGGGTGGTGGCGATTGAGCTTGAGCACGATGCCCGGCTGCACTTCTGGCAAGCCCGTCTGCATGACCCGCGTCTGCGTGAAGGGGCGGATTACTACCTCTCCGTGCGTTCACCGGTGCCGGTGGCACAGCTGCAGGAGCAGTTCCCGCGCCAGTGCAAGGTCGGCAGCCCCGATCATGTCAGAAGTATCGTCAATTCATCGCGGGTGGGTGTGCCGCTGACCCCGCTGCGCCATGTACCGGCAGCCATTCCGTTACGTCTGGAAAATCAGTATTTCAGCCTTGATGTCTCTCATCCTCAGGCCACTGAAATGCTCCAGGGCGGCACTTGCATGTTTTACGTTCCGGGCATGCTCGGCGAGCCTGAACTGGAACTCTTTGCGGTGCTGAGAACATGAGTGAGCGTAAACGCGGCGCTGCCGCGTCCATTGATATTGATGCCCTGCTGCAGAACACCTGGCTGCAGGTGATCAGCCTGCGTCACGGCCCAACATTCCAGAATGGGGAAGGGCGAACGTTGTGGGAACGCTGCATTGCTGATGTGGAGCGCGTGCAGCGTGAGCTGAAAACGGGCGAACTTGATGAAGCCAGCTGCCGGCATATTCTCACCGCACAGTGTGCGCTGCTGGATGAGGCGGTCAAAGGTCGCGGTGTGGAGGATGATGCCTGCGTGCAGTGGTATGACATTCCCCTGCAGGGGCACTTCCTCGGCACCATGGACGCCGGTGACACGCTGTGCGATCGGATGCGCGATGTGCTGCGTGAACCGGCTCCGGATCCTGCAGTCGTGACCTGCTTCCAGCGGGTCATGCTGCTGGGTTTCCTCGGCGGTTTCCGCTCCCTGAGCGACCCGGAACGCCAGAAACTCGTCAGTGCACTCAGTGAACATGTCACGCCGTTCAGCTATCCACAGACCCACCCCGTACTGGCGGAAAGCCGTGCCGGACGGAAAATAGGCTGGCTGTCGTCGTGGCCCGTGCGTATCGGCCTGAGTGTGGTGGTAGTCGCTGCACTCTGGTGGGGGCTGGATCGCTGGCTGGATCAGACGCTGCAGACCCTGTTGCCGGGAGTCGTGAAATGAGTCCTTTACAACAGCGCGGGCTTGCGCTGTGGGCAGCCCTGCTGAGTACCGGGGTCTGCCTGGGTTTTCTGCCGGTATCCAGGTGGGTTTCGGTACTCGTTCTTTTTACCGTTATGGGGCTTATCCTGGCGTTCCGGACTGTCGCCAGTCGCCGTGAACAGCATGATGTCACCCTGCGTCTGGAGGACCTGCCCGACGCCACTTACCGTCAGCCCGTGGTGCTGGTTTGTGGCGATCTGCCGCTGGCCTGGCCGCAGCAGTCACCGGTACTGACAGCCACGCAGGGATGCTGGATCCGCGTGGAGGATCATCAGGATCTGGCGCAGGCTGCCCGTCAGATACTGTGGTTACGTCCTGACTGGGGACGCCAGCTGTCGGTGATGGTCAGTGTCTGTCCGCAGCAGCACCCTGATAGCGAAGCCCTGACCAGTCGCCTGCTGACCCTGCGCTGGCACATCAGCCAGCTGCGTAAAGTAACCGGTCATTCTATGCCGCTGGTGCTGAATGGTCAGGTCGGCAGCGCGATGACGAATGACGTGTTCTGGCAGGCGGTTTTCCCGGGTGAAGGCGTGAGGGTCTGGCGTGAATCTTCAGCCCCGGGTTCTGTTGCTGAATGGGTTACCACCGGCGGAACGCCTGCGATACAGCAGCAGGTGCTGATGAACAGTCTGATGAACTGGTTCCGTCAGCATGTCCAGGCCGTCTTTATGGATGAGAACCCCGATGTCCCGGTCATTGCACCTGCTGCGGTGCTGTGGGGAATGGGGCCGATCCTGGCCGGAAGCCTGGCCACATCGGCCTGGACGACATGGCTTTCCCGTCACACCGCGATGCAGCAGGTGTCTGGCTGGCAGCCGGTGGGAACGGACAGTACGGTGATTTCCCTGTTCCCGGATTTTATTCTGCCATTACTACCGGAAGGGCGGGGTCTGACGCCGCGTGAGCGAACCTGGCGCTGTGCGCTTGGGCTCTTCACGCTGGCGGCCATTGCCGCACTGCTCAGCAGTGGCTGGAACAATCGCCAGCTGCTGCGACGCGTGAGCTTCGATATTGTCCGTTACAACAGCATCGCCATGGATGATTACGGCCCGAAAGCCAGCGCCGTACAGGTGCTGCGCGAGGATGCGGCGCTGCTGGATGAGCAGGCGCGCAATGGTGTACCGGCCCGGCTGGGCCTGGGGCTTTATCGGGGGGAACGTCTGCGCATACCGGTACTGGAAGCGATACGCTCATATGTGCCGCCGCCTCCGCCACCGAAGCCTGTGGAAAAGGTCGCGCCGAAAATCATCCGCCTCGACAGCATGTCGCTGTTCGATACCGGCAAATGGGCCCTGAAACCCGGCTCGGTGAAGCTGCTGGTGAACTCGCTGGTAGGGATTAAGGCAAAGCCCGGCTGGCTGATTGTGGTGGCAGGCCATACCGACAGCACGGGCGATAACCAGTCCAACCAGGTGCTGTCGCTTAAGCGTGCGGAGTCCGTGCTCGACTGGATGCGCGATACCGGCGACGTGCCGGAGAGCTGTTTTGCGGTGCAGGGCTCCGGCGAAAGCCGTCCTGTCGCCACCAATGACACCCCGGAGGGCCGTGCGCTCAACCGCCGTGTCGAAATCAGCCTGGTGCCGCAGGCGAATGCCTGCCGGCAGCCGGGCAACACACCCGCGTCATCGGATGATGGCGCGTCAAAAAATGAAATGGAGTAATTAACATGGCAATTCCTGTTTATCTGTGGCTGAAGGACGACGGCGGCGCGGACATTAAAGGTTCCGTGGACGTGAAGGACCGTGAAGGCAGCATCGAGGTGGTGGCGCAGGAGCATAACCTGTACATCCCGACCGACAACAACACCGGCAAACTGACCGGTACGCGTATCCACACGCCGTTCCTGTTCACCAAGGAAATCGACTCCTCCAGCCCGTACCTGTACAAGGCGGTGACCACCGGCCAGACCCTGAAATCGGCTGAGTTCAAGTGGTACAAAATCAACGACGCGGGCCAGGAAGTGGAGTACTTCAACACCAAACTGGAAAACGTGAAAGTCGTGAAAGTGAATCCGGTAATGCATGACATCAAAAATCCTTCTTTCGAGAAGCACAACCACCTTGAGCAGATCGAACTGCGCTACGAAAAAATCACCTGGACCTATAAAGACGGCAACATCATTCATTCAGATAGCTGGAACGAACGCGCCACCGCCTGATTACGCGTCATATTTCGTGCCGCAGGTGCGTTGGCCGCGCTCGTCCGCCCCGGTCACATAGTTATCTATGCTCCCGGGGCGGATGAGCTTGCCGCCTTCCTGCGACACGAACTATTTAGCGTAATCGACTGTGTGATGGCGTCGTGGGGGCGGCATTCTGGCCGCCCAAATTCGGCCGTGTTGCCTTGTTCGCGACCGTGATACGCATTCTGTCAGATGTCTGGTGATTTCATCCGCGGCGGGTGAAATCACAAGTCATTTCCTTCTTTCCTGCTGCCTTATGCGCTTTGGTTTACAGCGATGGGCGGTAGCGTACCCCCAATCAGGAGATTTTTGCTATGGACAGTCAGCCAACCGCGCTTCTGCGTCGTCTTAACCCATTCTGCGCGCAGGCACTGGAAGCCGCCGCCTCCCTGTGTCAGACCCGCGCCCATGCGGAAATTTTTCCGGAGCACTGGCTGCTGAAACTACTGGAGCAGGGGGAAGGTGACCTGACGGTGCTGGCACGCCGCTATGAGTGGGATATGGATATGCTATGGCAGGATTTGCTTGCCTGGCTGGATAAACTGCCGCGTTCAGTCCGTCAGCGTCCGCAATTGTCTGACACTCTTCAGACGCTGATGCAGGAAGCCTGGCTGATTGCTTCTCTCAACGGTGAGGAACAGATCCGCAGCGTCCATTTGCTGATGGCGCTGGTTGATAAACAGAAACTGGTGCGCTGTGACGGGCTGTGGCCGCTGCTGACGCTGGGCCACAGTCAGCTGGAACGTCTGCGCCCGCTGCTTGATGGGCAGTCTGAAGAGCGCCCGGAACGGCAACAGGCAGCGGAACTCGCACAGAGTCATGGTGGTGAGGTGGAGTTTGTTGGGCGCCCGGGCGCGCCTATAAAGGAAGGCGAACTCAATCCGGCGCTGCAGAACGCACTCGATAAATTCACGCTCGACGTTACCGCCAAAGCCAGAGAAGGCAAAATCGACCCGGTTTTTGGGCGCGATACGGAGATCCGCCAGATGGTGGATATTCTCTCGCGTCGTCGCAAAAACAACCCGATTCTGGTCGGCGAACCGGGCGTCGGTAAAACCGCGCTGGTGGAAGGCCTGGCTTTACGTATCGCTGAAGGCAACGTTCCGGAAAGCCTGAAGCCGGTTTTTCTGCGCACCCTCGACCTTGGTTTGTTGCAGGCGGGCGCAGGCGTGAAGGGCGAATTCGAACAGCGCCTGAAAAACGTGATTGATGCGGTGCAGCAGTCCCCGGTACCGATTCTGCTGTTTATCGATGAAGCGCACACCATCATTGGTGCCGGCAATCAGGCCGGCGGCGCGGATGCCGCCAACCTGCTGAAACCGGCACTGGCGCGTGGCGAACTGCGTACCATCGCCGCCACTACCTGGTCTGAATACAAGCAATACTTCGAACGCGATGCCGCGCTGGAGCGCCGCTTTCAGATGGTGAAGGTCGACGAGCCGGACGACGAGACCGCCTGCCTGATGCTGCGCGGCCTGAAAGCCCGCTACGCCGAACACCACAACGTGCATATCACTGATGATGCAGTACGCGCAGCCGTCACGCTGTCCCGCCGCTATCTGACCGGCCGCCAGCTGCCGGACAAGGCGGTTGACCTGCTGGATACCGCCGCCGCACGTGTGCGCATGAGTCTTGATACCGTGCCAGAACAAATTGTACGCCTGAAAGCGCAACTGACCGCGCTGGCACTGGAAGCGCAGGCGCTTTGCGAAGATATCGCCGCCGGCAGCAACCGTCATGATGACCGCCTGGGTGCCATTGAGCAACAGCGGACTGAACTGGAGACGCGCATCGAAGAGCAGGAAGCACGTTTCAGCCACGAAAAGGCGCTGGCACAGCAACTGACGGCCAGCCGCCAGGACATCAGCCAGCAGGCTGAGATTTCCGACCTGCAACAGCGGCTCGAACAGGCGCAGCAGGGCGATGTGCTGGTTCAGGTGGATGTGGACACCCGCACCGTCGCGAATGTAATTGCCGACTGGACCGGTGTCCCGCTGTCTTCGCTGATGAAAGACGAGCAAACCGAACTGCTAACGCTGGAAAACGAAATCGGCCAGCGTGTGGTCGGGCAGGACGTGGCGCTGACCGCCATCGCCCGGCGCCTGCGCGCGGCGAAGACCGGACTCACGTCAGAGAACGGCCCGCAGGGCGTATTCCTGCTGGTTGGCCCGAGCGGCGTCGGTAAAACTGAAACCGCGCTGGCGCTGGCGGATGTGTTGTACGGCGGTGAAAAATCGCTGATTACCATCAACCTGTCCGAGTATCAGGAGCCGCACACTGTTTCCCAGTTGAAAGGTTCACCGCCGGGCTACGTGGGTTACGGTCAGGGCGGCATTCTCACCGAAGCGGTACGCAAGCGCCCGTACAGCGTGGTATTGCTTGATGAGGTAGAAAAGGCGCACCGCGACGTGATGAACCTGTTCTATCAGGTGTTTGATCGCGGCTTTATGCGCGACGGCGAAGGGCGTGAAATCGACTTCCGTAACACCGTTATTCTGATGACCTCCAACCTCGGCAGCGACCATCTGATGCAACTGCTGGACGAACAGCCGGAGGCCAGCGAAAGCAGTCTCCACGAGCTGCTGCGCCCGATATTGCGCGACCACTTCCAGCCGGCGCTGCTGGCCCGTTTCCAGACGGTGATTTATCGCCCGCTGGCTGAGGCCGCCATGCGTATCATCGTGGAAATGAAGCTGTCACAAGTCAGCAAACGCTTACATCGTCACTACGGTTTGACCACGCAGATTGATGAGAGCCTGTATGACGCGCTGACCGCCGCCTGCCTGCTGCCGGATACCGGCGCACGCAACGTCGACAGCCTGCTCAATCAGCAGATTCTGCCGGTGCTGAGTCAGCAACTGCTGAGACACATGGCCGCCAGACAGAAACCACAGTCGCTATGGCTGAGCTGGAGCGAGGAAGAGGGGATCGGGCTGGAGTTTGACCGGACTGAAGGAGATAACGCATGAACACCCGTCTCCCGATCAGATTCAGCCACAGCCATCATCAGTTGTCGGTGAAGGGATGTGAAGCCGGGCTTAATGTGCTGGCGTTTGAAGGCGATGAGGCGCTCAGCCGGCCGTTCAGCTACCGTATTGAATTCACCAGCTCTGACCATGCCATCAGCAAAGAGATGATGCTGATGAAAGCGGCCTCCCTGACGCTGCAGGCCCCGGTTGACCAGGGTTACGGCATCAAAATGCAGCAGGCGGTGCGCACCCTTCAGGGCGTGGTGAGCGGCTTTGAACGCCTCGGTACATCAAAAGATGAGACCCATTATGCCCTGACGCTGCAGCCACGCCTGGCGCTGCTCGACCGTTCACACCAGAACGCCATTTATCAGGACATGTCGGTGCCGCAGATTGTGGAGAAAATCCTGCGCGAGCGTCACAACCTGCGCGGTCAGGATTTTCTGTTCTCGCTCTCAAAAGAGTACCCGCGCCGTGAGCAGGTGATGCAGTACGGCGAGGATGACCTGCGTTTCATTACCCGCCTGCTGGGTGAGGTAGGTATCTGGTTCCGCTTTACCACGGATACGCGCCTGAACATCGACGTCGTGGAGTTTTACGACGGTCAGCAGGGGTATGAAAAAGGCCTGACGCTGCCCTCAGTGCCGCCGTCTGGCCAGCATTCAGACGGAGTGGACGCGGTGTGGGGGATGGAGAGCCATCATAACGTGGTGCAGAAGCAGGTCAGCACCCGCGACTACAACTACCGCCAGGCCACGGATGACATGAATACCGAGGTTGATGTGACCCGCGGGGATGCTACCACCTGCGGGGATGCCTACCACTGGGGGGACAACTACCTTACCCAGGGTAATGCGTACGACCGCAATCCGGCTGCGGAGTCGGGGGCGTTCTATGCCCGCATTCGTCATGAGCGCTACCTGAATGGCCAGACCCGGACCCATGCCACCACCAGCTGCCCGACCCTCTCTCCGGGCCAGATGCTCAACGTCACCGGTGGGTATGAAGTGGCCGAGGTGTTTGCTCAGGGCGTGGTCATCACGGCGATGCGCAGCCATGTGCGGCGTGACCGGGATTTTGAAGTGCATTTTGACGGGATCCCGGACAGCACGGATTTTAGTTTCCGTCCTGAGCCAGGCTCACGCCCGGTGATGGCCGGCACATTACCGGCCCGCGTCACCAGTACCACGGAAAATGACACCTACGGCCACATCGATAAAGACGGCCGCTATCGCGTCAACATGCTGTTTGACCGGGATAACCGGGAAACCGGGTTCGAGAGCCTGTGGGTGCGCCAGTCCCGCCCGTATGCCGGCGACACTTACGGTCTGCACCTGCCGCTGCTGGCGGGCACCGAAGTGGCGATTGGCTTTGAGGACGGTAACCCGGACCGGCCATACATCGCCGGCGTGCTGCACGACTCGGCGCATGGCGACCACGTCACCATCCGCAACTACAAACGCAACGTGCTGCGCACCCCGGCGAACAACAAAATCCGCCTCGACGACGAGCGCGGAAAAGAGCATGTCAAGGTCAGCACCGAGTACGGCGGCAAGAGCCAGCTGAATCTGGGGCACCTGGTCGACGGCGAAAAGCAGAAGCGTGGAGAGGGTTTTGAGCTCAGAACCGACAGCTGGGGCGCCATACGGGCACAGAAAGGGATGTTCATCAGCGCTGATGGCCAGACGAAAGCACAGGGCCAGGTGCTGGAGATGCAGCCGGCGGTCAGTCTGCTAAAAGGAGCGTTGAATCAGGTAACTGGATGGGGAACGATTACGCAGACTCACCACAACATAACGCCTGATTCTGAGCCATTAAGAGCATTTGTTTCCGCTGCCAGTGAGCTTAAAGAGCCTGCGCTGCTGCTGTCTTCACCTAAGGGTATTGCTGCCGTTACGCCTGAAACGACTCTGATGCACAGCGGGAAAGGGTTGTACCTGCAGAGCCTGGGAGAAGTCAATATCACCGCAGCACAGCGCTATTCGGTGAACGCAAGTCAGGCGGTTTCGCTGTTAGCCCTACAGGAAGGAATGCGGCTGGTATCCGCCAAAGGTGCACTGGAGATTGAATCACATAGTGATGTGCTGTCGCTGACTTCCCTGAAGGATGTCACCGTCCAGTCAACGCAGGGACACCTGCAGTTGACGGCAAAGAATGGGATCACGCTCGCCTGCGGTGGCGCTTATATCAAGCTGACGCCACAGGGAGAAATCAACGTGCATGGTCCAGGCCTGTTAAGCCTCAAAGGGCAACATAAATTACAGGGCCCGGCGAGTGAGGATTATCCGCTGCCAGAATTGCCTTCATCAGTATGCAAAGAGTGTCTGAAAAAGGCGCAGCGGCTGGCACAGGGCTTTGTGCCAAGGGAGGCATAAATGAACACGACCCATATAACTGCCTGGGTGAATCTGCTTCAGCAAACCTGCGCTGATATAAATCTGACTCACCTTGATTTTA
>NZ_JASEWO010000147.1:0-11610 GCF_030024295.1 Pantoea sp. Pa-EAmG | reverse complement strand
TTCGAACTCTGGGATGGTTTCCCATCGGCGGTTTTCAAGACCGCTGCCTTAAGCCACTCGGCCATCCCTCCTGAAATCTTTTTGTCACCTCACACTGCGAGAGTGTGAAGTGGCGGAGGAGGAGAGATTCGAACTCTCGGATGGTTTCCCATCGGCGGTTTTCAAGACCGCTGCCTTAAGCCGCTCGGCCACCCCTCCGCAATGAGGCGCACTATAAACATCCCCCCGAACGATGTAAAGCATCCAGTGATTCGTTCGCCTGAAAAACAGTCAAAAATGATTTTTTTGCCGTCTTAATCGTCATTCTGCTCAGTGAAACAGCAATTTATCGCGTAAAGATGGGTAAAACGCCTTTTCTGTCCTCTGGCCGTTGCGTATTCTCAGGCCATATTTGGTGTTCTCTCACTAACAGGAGCGCATGATGGACAGAATAATTAGCTCGTCACAGCAGCAGTCGCTACTCAGCACCCATAAAGTGCTGCGCAATACTTATTTCTTACTTGGCCTGACGCTGGCGTTTTCCGCCGTCACCGCCACGCTCAGCACCGTCTACGCCCTGCCCTCGCCGGGACTGATTCTGATGCTGGTGGGCTTTTACGGATTGATGTTCCTGACCTATCGCCTGGCGAACAGCCCGGCGGGTATTCTGGCCGCGTTTGCCTTCACCGGCTTCCTCGGTTACTGCCTCGGCCCGATTCTCAGCTCGTTCCTCACCGCCGGTATGGGTGATGTTATCGCCATGGCGCTGGGCGGCACCGCGCTGGTGTTCTTCTGCTGTTCCGCCTATGTCCTGACCACGCGTCGCGACATGTCTTTCCTTGGCGGCATGATGATGGCCGGCTTTGTGGTGCTGCTGGTGGCCGTGGTTGCCAATATCTTCCTGCAGCTGCCCGCGCTGCACCTGGCGATCAGCGCCCTGTTTATTCTGTTCTCTGCCGGTGCCATTTTGTGGGAAACCAGCAACATCATTCAGGGCGGTGAAACCAATTACATTCGCGCCACCGTCAGCCTGTATGTCTCGCTGTACAACATCTTTGTCAGCCTGCTGAGCCTGCTGGGCTTCGCCAACCGCGACTAAGACGTAACGCACGCACCGTTAAACCCCGCTCCGGCGGGGTTTTTGCTTTTTATCCGCCGCCGCCTTTACAATAGGCGCGCTGACGATATGAGGAAACAACGTGATTTTTGCCGGTAAAGAGATTGCCACTGACGCAGAAGGCTATCTGAAAAATAGCGCTGACTGGAGTGAAGCGCTGGCGCAGGCCATCGCCCAGCAGGAAGCGATTGAGATGAGTGAAGCGCACTGGGAAGTGGTGCACTTTGTGCGTGATTTTTATCAGCAGTTTAATACCTCGCCGGCGGTGCGCATGCTGGTCAAAGCCATGGCGCAAAAATATGGCGAAGAGAAAGGCAACAGCCGCTATCTGTTTCGCCTGTTCCCGGAAGGTCCGGCCAAACAGGCCACTAAAATCGCTGGCCTGCCAAAACCGGCGAAGTGTCTGTGATCATCCGGTAGTAAACCGCGTCGGCCGCTCCGCCAGCTGATGCGGCTCCACCAGCACCTTATCGACCCGGGCACTGGGCGGTCCGCCTGCCTTCAGCCATGCAATCAGTGACTCCACCTGCTGCGCTTCTCCCGCCGCCAGCACCTCCACGCTGCCATCGGCCAGATTATGCGCATAGCCGGTGACGCCCAGCGCGTTCGCCTGCGCCTGGGTGTAATAACGAAAGCCCACGCCCTGCACCCTGCCGTGAACCCAGATTTTATAACCTGTCGTCGCCATGGCGCTCTCCCCTTTGTGCGTTGCATTTTGCCGCCATCCACCGGAAAATGGCGCCTCATTTTTTCAGGTAAGCATAGCAAACATGACCGTTCGATTGATTCTCGCTAAGGGACGTGAAAAATCCCTGCTCCGCCGCCATCCGTGGGTGTTCTCCGGCGCCGTTGCCCGTATGGAAGGTAAAGCCCAGTCGGGTGAAACCATTGATATCTGTGACAGCAACGGCAAATGGCTGGCCCGTGCCGCCTACTCTCCTCAGTCACAAATTCGCGCGCGCGTCTGGAGCTGGCAGCAGGATGAGTCAATCGACATCGCCTTCTTTGTGCGCACGCTGCAGAAAGCCCAGCAGTGGCGCGACTGGCTGGCACAGCGCGACGGGCTGGACAGCTATCGTTTGATTGCCGGCGAGTCCGATGGACTGCCGGGCGTCACGATTGATCGCTTCGGTAACTTCCTCGTTCTGCAACTGCTGTCGGCCGGGGCGGAGTATCAGCGCCCGGCTCTCGTCTCGGCGCTGCAGCAGTGCTATCCCGACTGCGCCATCTACGACCGATCTGACGTGGCAGTGCGCAAGAAAGAGGGACTGGAGCTGGCGCAGGGTCCGGTAAGCGGTGAACTGCCGCCTGCGCTGCTGCCGATAACCGAGCACGGCATGCAGCTGCTGGTGGATATTCAGGGCGGTCACAAGACCGGTTATTACCTCGATCAGCGCGACAGCCGTTTTGCCACCCGTCGTTACGCGGAAAATGCCCGCGTGCTTAACTGCTTCTCCTACACCGGCGGGTTTGCGGTCTCTGCTCTGCTCGGCGGCTGCCGGGAAGTGATCAGCGTGGATACCTCGCAGGACGCCCTTGACGTAGCAAAACAGAACGTGGCGCTTAACGGGCTGGATGTCTCACGCGCGCAGTTCCTGCGTGACGATGTGTTCAAACTGCTGCGTCGCTACCGCGACAGCGGCGAGAAATTCGACATGATCGTCATGGATCCGCCGAAATTCGTTGAGAATAAAAACCAGCTGATGGGCGCCTGCCGCGGCTATAAAGACATCAACATGCTGGCAATGCAGCTGCTGAATCCGGGCGGCATTCTGCTGACTTTCTCCTGTTCCGGGCTGATGGCCACCGAGCTGTTCCAGAAAATTATCGCCGATGCCGCTGTTGATGCCGGTCGTGATGTACAATTTATAGAGCAGTTCCGTCAGGCAGCCGACCATCCGGTGATAGCCAGCTATCCTGAAGGGCTTTATCTGAAAGGCTTTGCCTGTCGCGTACTGTGACTTGAAAACGCTGTCCCTGCCCCCATATCGGTGGCAGGGCAAAGTTTTGGGAGGTCACAATGATTGCCAGTAAATTTGGAATTGGACAGCAGGTCCGGCACCGTCTCTCCGGGGTGCTCGGCGTGATTGTGGATGTCGACCCGGAGTATTCGCTGGACGATCCGCAGCTGGATGAGGTTGGCGCGACGGAATCGCTGCGTGCGGCCCCCTGGTATCACGTGGTGATGGAAGATGAGGAAGGCGAACAGGTGCATACCTATATCGCTGAGATTCAGCTGGCCGGCGAAACCTCGTTCGAACATCCGGAACAGCCATCCATGGATGAACTGGCGGCCTCAATCCGCCAGCAGCTGCAGGCACCCAGCCTGCGGCATTAATCGTGCGGCGACCCGGAGTCGCCGTTTTTATTTACCGCGTCACGCCCAGCCGCGGAATCTCCATTTTCGGACAGCGATCCATAATCACCGTTAGCCCGGCATCACGCGCCAGCACCGCCGCCTGCTCATTGATCACGCCCAGCTGCAGCCACAGTGTTTTGGCGCCGATAGCAATCGCTTCCTGCGCCACGCCCCATGCCGCTTCGGAATTGCGGAACACATCCACCATGTCAATCTTGCCTGGAATCTCCGCCAGCGTGCCGTACACGGTTTGCCCCAGCAGCTGCTGCCCTGCCAGCTTCGGACTCACCGGAATCACCTCATAACCCTGATCGAGCAGGTATTTCATTACGCCATAGCTGGCACGCTCAGTGCGATCGCTGGCACCGACCAGCGCGATGCGTTGGGTTTGCGTCAGGACATCGCGAATCGTTTGATCGTTCATGTTTTTCTCCTTGTTCACTCGCCTGAGTGTAGATGCCATTGCGCGCTAAAGTGCAAGCGCAGCGCACGAAAAGTTTGCGCGGCGACACGAATAAATATGTTAAAATGTAAATTAACTGCCATAATGTAATAATTTGCTACACATCGCCCTTTTTCCCCTGTTCCGGGAGTTGAAATGAAGCTGTCTCTGGCTGTTACGGGTTTGCTGTTATTGCTCGTATCGGCAACCTGCCATGCCATCACCCTGAAGCTCGATCCGCAGATCGACCTGCTGGTGCTGGATGGGCGCAAAATCTCAGGTTCGCTGCTGAAAGGCGCGGACAGCCTTGAGCTGGAGCGCGGTCAGCATCAGTTTCTGTTTCGCGTGGATAAACCCTGCGCCGATGCCACTCACTTCCGCTCAGAACTGATGATTGTCACCTTCACTGCTGACGCCCATTCCGTAGCGATTCGCCTGCCAGCGCTGAATAACCGCCGCGAACGCAGCCTGTTTGATAAATCGTTAAATTTTCAGCTGATTGATGAGCGTGGTAATGAAATAGCCAGCATTCGCGATCGGTTGCCGGGTGAGAGCAGCGGCAATGTTGAACAGGCGATGATCAATTACAACCGTACGGCGCAGGCGGCCAGCGTGCCGCGCTTTGCGCTGCAGGCGGCCAGCGTACCGGACGCCAGTCTCAGTCTGGATATGGTATGGCAGGACGCCAGTAATTTGCCCGCGCTGCAACGCTGGCTGCAGCGTGTTGATGCCGCCACGCGGCAGCGTTTTATCAGTTGGGTGAAAACCCTACGCGCAAGTTGATAGCAGCTGAACGCCAGGGGTAAACTCGTGCATTCACTACGTTTGCACGCGCCGAAACAGGAAGCCCCATGGAGCAGACCGTTCGTACCCTGAAAGTTCAGAAACACATCGCCCTCGTTGCCCACGACCACTGCAAAGCCTCGCTGCTGGACTGGGTGAAAATCAATCAAAATGCGCTGCAACCTCACGTGCTGTATGCCACCGGCACCACCGGCAACCTGATCAATCGTCACACCGGACTGGATGTGAATGCCATGCTCAGCGGGCCAATGGGCGGCGATCAGCAGGTCGGCGCGCTGATTGCAGAAGGCAAAATTGATGTGCTGTTCTTCTTCTGGGATCCGCTCAATGCAGTACCGCACGATCCGGACGTCAAAGCGCTGCTGCGCCTGGCTACCGTATGGAATATACCGGTAGCGACCAACCGCGCCACCGCGGATTTCATTATCCATTCGCCGATGTTTGCCAGCGAAGTGACCATCCAGATCCCCGATTATCAGCGCTACCTGACAGAACGTTTGAAAGCCTGATGGCTCAGGCCTTCCGGCTCAGCGGAACGCCCAGTTCGCGCAGGTGTTCGACAAACACGGAAGGCCGCTCTTTATCAAACATCAGCCATACCTGCTGACGCGCGCGCGTGATGGCCACGTAGGCCAGGCGCCGCTCTTCGGCATGCGGAAAATCCTCCGGCTGCGGTAGCAGTCCCTCTTCCATGATCGACTCGCGCGCCTGCGCCGGGAAACCGTCACGCCCTTCGTGCAGCCCCAGCACGATGACAAAATCCGCCTGCTGGCCTTTACTGGCGTGGATGGTCATGAAGTCGATACGCAGTTTCGGCCAGCGGGTTTTGGCTTTATCCAGCATGGCCGGACGCAGATGATGGTAACGCGCCAGCAGCAGTACGCGCTCGTCCGGCTTCGCGTAACCGCTCAGCTTGTCGAGCAGCGCTTCCAGTTGCTCCTGCGGCAGCAGCGTAATGGATTTCTTGTTCCCTTTGCTCAGGCTGTTGAGCGGCTTGCGCAGCTGATGCGGATTCTGCTGCACAAAGCGGTTGGCAATGTCACCGATGCGATCGTTGAAGCGGTAGGTGGTATCCAGCACGCAGCGGTCGCCTTCGCCAAAATAGTGATGAAACGCGGTGGTCAGGCTCATCTCCGCGCCGCTAAAGCGATAGATTGCCTGCCAGTCATCGCCGACCGCAAACAAACTGGTGCGCTTATTTTGCTGGCGCAGCGCGCTGAGCAGCGCCGCCCGCTGCGGGGAAATATCCTGGAATTCATCCACCAGAATATGCTTCCACGGGCTGATAAAGCGGCCCTTCTCCAGCACAGCGATCGCCTGGTGGATCAGCCCGGAGAAATCCACCGCGCCCTCGGCTTTCAGTGCGCTTTTCCATGCTTTGAGCAGCGGTGCCATCAGCCTGACGCGCTTCGTGAAATTGTCGCGCAGCGGTTCCGGCACATCGGCAATCATCGCCGCCTGCGCGCCGCCGTGCATGCGCATCAGGCCGAGCCAGCGCTCCAGCCGCACGGCAAGACGCTGCGCCAGCTTGTCATCCTGCCAGAACGGACCTTCCGGCACGTCCCACGCCAGCTCTTCCTGCAACCACTGTCGCCAGCCGCTGGCCTGCGCCTTTTTGCTGTTGCACTGCTCACGCCAGTTTTCGATCAGCAACTGACGTCGTGCGCTGCTGTCACTTTCCAGCCGGCTGATGACCGGCTGCTTATTGCTGCCTTCACGAATGATGTGCAGCGCCAGCGCGTGGAACGTACGCGCCTGAATCGCGCTCTCACCCAGCCGCGACTGGATCCGATCGTTCATCTCTTCCGCCGCCTGGCGACCAAAAGCCAGCAGCAGGATTTGCTCCGGCTGCGCCAGTTTGCGCTGTAACAGCCAGCCGGCGCGCGCCACCAGCACCGAGGTTTTACCGCTGCCCGCGCCAGCCAGCACCAGCAGCGCGTCTTCACCGTTGACCACCGCCTCACACTGCGATGGATTGAGCGGCGTGGTTTCGACGGTGGAGAAGAAGGCGTGATTATCGCTGATCACCCGCGCGCTCCATTCACGGTTGCGCTGCCGAATCGCGCTCTCGCCGTGCTCGAGCCACTGCTGGCAAAAGCGCCACAGCGCGCGGCAGTTATCAAACTCCTCCAGCCTTGCCAGCGGCAGCGGTAAGGCGGAAAACTGGCGCGTGATGGTCTCTTTCACCGCGGCCAGTTCGCTGCGCTTCAGCCAGCGATCCTGGCCGGTAAACGCGACGATCTCCTGCTGCAGCGCGCTCAGCACCTGCGCGCTGATTTCGCTCATTTCGAGGCTCCACTGCTGCCACGCCTGCTGAAGGTAATGATAAAAACGCTGGGTTTCCTGCCACTCGGTGCCGTGCAACCGCACCACTTTCTCTTCCGGTAATAAGAACTCCAGCTCGCCCCACACCAGGCCGCGTTTGCAGGTGATACCGATCAGCTGATTGAACGGGATCAGGTATTCGTGACGATCGCCGCTGACTTCCACACCGGCAGCCAGCAATCGCACCCGGTTATAGGGATGCTGTGCCAGCCGTTTACCCATGGATGTTGCTTTTAGTTCCATCTCCGCACCGTCATGTGGAATTCAATTATCGCGCAGTTTACCTGTCAGACCCTTAGCGCTCCAGCCTTAAAACACGCTAAACTGGGCGACACATATTGCGGATTGCAAAAGGAAAATCGCGTTATGCGCACCGTGCTTAATATTCTGAATTTTGTTCTTGGCGGCTTTATCACCACCCTCGGCTGGCTGCTGGCCACGCTGATCAGCATCGTGCTGATCTTTACCCTGCCGCTGACCCGCTCCTGCTGGGAGATCACCAAACTGTCCCTGCTGCCGTTTGGCAACGAAGCGGTTCACGTTGACGTGCTGCGCCCGGAGAGCAAAAGCCACGTGCTGAACGCCGGCGGCACCTTCCTCAACCTGTTCTGGCTGATTTTCTTTGGCTGGTGGCTGTGCCTGATGCACATCTCAACCGGCATCCTGCAGTGTCTGAGCATCATCGGTATTCCGACCGGCATTGCCCACTTCAAAATCGCCGCTATCGCGCTGTGGCCGGTAGGTCGCCGCGTGGTGTCAGTGGAAGAAGCGCAGGCGGCGCGTGAAGCCAACGCGCGGCGCCGCTACTGAGGCTGAAGATGATGCCTGACGCTTTGCCCGGCTGGCGCCGTTATCTGTTCAACAGCAGCCTGCGCTACCTGCTGCGCATTTTCTTCGCGCTGGCCGGCTGTGCCGCCGTTCCCTGGTGGCTGCAGCAGATCGAGTGGACCATTCCGCTGACGCTCGGCGTCGTGGCTGCCGCGCTGGCCGATCTTGACGATCGCTGGACCGGCCGCGTGCGCAACCTGCTCATCACGCTGGTGTGCTTCTGCATTGCCTCGGTTTCGGTTGAGCTGCTGTTTCCGCACCCGTGGCTGTTTGCTATCGGTCTGGCGCTCTCCAGCTGGGGATTTATTCTACTGGGCGCGCTGGGGCAGCGCTACGCCACCATTGCGTTTGGTGCCCTGCTGATCGCGGTGTACACCATGCTGGGCATTGGCCTGTTTCCGCAGTGGTGGATGCAGCCGGCGCTGCTGCTGATTGGCGCGCTGTGGTACAACCTGCTGACCTTTATCGGCCACCTGATGTTTCCGGTGCGCCCGGTGCAGGAGCAACTGGCCGCCAGCTTTTCCCAGCTGGCGCGCTATCTGGAAGCCAAGGCGAATCTGTTTGATCCCGACGGCGGTGAGCAGGATGACGCGGCGCTGATCGCCACCGCGATGGTCAATAGTCAGCTGGTGGCGCAGCTCAATCTGACGAAAACCACCATTCAGAGCCGTTTACGCGGCGACCGCGGCTCGCGCAGCACGCGGCGCAGTCTGCATTACTATTTTGTGGCGCAGGATATTCACGAGCGCGCCAGCTCGTCGCATCTGCAATATCACCTGCTGCGCGATGACTGGCGTTACAACGAGGTGCTGTTTCGCTTTCAGCGACTGCTGAACATGCAGGCGCAGGCCTGTCGCCAGCTGGCAGAGAATATCGTGCTGCGCCAGCCGTGGCACCACGATAGCCATTTTGCGCGCAGCTTTGAACGGCTGGAGACCGCCCTGCAGCGCCTGCAACATAACGATCCGCAGGCGACGCACATTCGTCCGCTGTTCTGGTTGCTGCGCAACTTACGCGCCATTGATGCGCAGCTGGCGTCGATCGAATCAGAGCAGCGGCTGGCAGAACCGCTGACGCAGAGCGATCACCATCTGTCGCGCGAAGGCTTGAGTGGCTGGGCGGATATCCGTCTGCGCCTCAGTCGCCATCTGAGTCCGACCTCGGCGTTGTTCCGACACGCGGTGCGCATGTCGCTGGTGCTGTGTGTGGGGTACGCCTTCATTCAGCTTACCGGCCTGCATCGCGGCTACTGGATCCTGCTGACCAGCCTGTTTGTCTGCCAGCCTAACTACAACGCCACACGGCGGCGGCTGGCGCTGCGTATTGGCGGAACCCTGGCCGGTATTGCGATTGGCCTGCCGGTGCTGTGGCTGGTGCCCTCTATCGAGGGCCAGTTGGTTTTGATTGTGCTGAGCGGCGTGCTGTTTTTTGCCTTCCGCCAGATTCAGTACGCGCAGGCGACGCTGTTCATCACCCTGCTGGTGCTGCTGTGCTTCAATCTGCTGGGTGAAGGCTTTGATGTCGCCCTGCCGCGCGTGGTGGATACCTTGCTCGGCTGTGGTCTGGCCTGGCTGGCGGTGGCGTTTGTCTGGCCTGACTGGCGTTTCCGTCAGTTGACGACGGTTGCCGATCGCACGCTGAATGCCAACTGTCGTTATCTTGATGCCATCCTGGAACAGTATCATCAGGGTAAAGATAACCGTCTCGCCTACCGCGTGGCGCGCCGTGACGCGCACAACGCCGATGCGGAACTGGCGTCCGTGGTGTCCAATATCAGCGGCGAACTGAAGCAACAGCCGCCGCTGCGCGATAATGCGTTCCGTCTGATGTGCCTCAACCACTCGTTTCTCAGCTACATCTCAGCGCTGGGCGCGCACCGGGAGCGGCTGACGCAGGGCGAACTGCTGACGCTTTTAGATGACGCGGTATGCTTCGTCGAGGATGCGCTGCAGATCGATCGCGTCAGCGAAGCGCAGGCGGAAACGATGCAGCAGGCACTGATGCAGCGCCTGAGCGCGCTGAAAACCAGTGAGGAGGCGCAGGCACCGCTGGTGTTGCAGCAGCTGGGGCTGCTGGTTGCGTTGCTGCCGGAAATTGCCCGCCTGCGCCGCACCCTCGCCGCCGCTTAAGGCAACAGGCGCTCCGCCGCGGCGTGCTGGCGGAGCGTTTCCTGATACCATGCGCTCAACTCTTCACGTACCGCCGCCGGCAAAGCGGCCTGGTGATGGCCGGAAATGGCCCCTTCCAGCGCCAGCAGCGTTTTCAGGCCGATGTCTTTATTCACCGCCCGCAACTTCAGCCAGCTCTGACGCGAGCCCATTTCATACAGTAAGCGAACAGAATTGATCCCGACTTTGTGCAGCATCAGCTCCATGCGCAGGCTGAGATTGGGCAGATCTTTCAGCCTGAGCAAGACAAGTCTGTTCGCCGCCTCGGCGCGCGCCGCAGACAGCGAACTGGCCGATAAGCGCAGCAGCTGATCGGCGTCCTGCCAGAGCTGTTTATCCACTTTGTAGTAGCTGAGCGTCACCGGCATGCCGCGCTTGCGGTATATCAATGGTTCCAGCGGGCGCTGTGCGGCATAGTGCTGTAGCGCCTCGCTGGCGCGCAGATAGAGCGCATCCTCATTGATGTAAGCAAACACCACCTTTTCGACCGCCAGCGCGTAACCACCAAACTGGGTGCGCGATTCAATTTTTCCCAATGCCGCTAACTGGGCTTTGGACTGCTCAACCACCGGATTATTTTTCTTCATAACGTCCCCTTTTCCTCATTCCTTGCGCGGGAAATTTCCTATAAAAAGCTCAGAGATTCATCTGGTTAGAAGATAGAAAAAACGATTTAGCTGTTCAATGAATAAAAGCGGCAACGCGCGGATCTTGTGCGGAATTTGCGAGGCATTTTCAGAAATTGAGGTTGATCTTTATCCAGGAACTCATTACTGTATATTCATACAGTTCATTACTGAGTGATTAAAATATGCGTACTCAATACTCTGGCCCTGCTGATCGTGCTCACCGTTTCGCTGCGACGGGCTTAACGCAACCTTCTCTGGGTGGTATTACTGAACTGCGTTATAGCGAGCAGC
This sequence comes from Pantoea sp. Pa-EAmG, assembly GCF_030024295.1. NCBI lineage: Bacteria > Pseudomonadati > Pseudomonadota > Gammaproteobacteria > Enterobacterales > Erwiniaceae > Pantoea > Pantoea sp. Pa-EAmG. Next base: position 668 of record NZ_JASEWO010000147.1, on the reverse strand, counting down.
CCGGCATCATGCCGCTGCTGTTACTGCCGGTCCTCAAGCAGCTGAGCACGCAGTCACGCTGGCAGCTGTGGCTGACGCCAGCGCACAAACTGAACCGCAGCTGGATGCAGCAGTCAGGATTACCGCTGGAAAAGAGTATGCATATTACGGAATCCGAGCGTTTAAGCACGGTTGAGAGCATGGTGAAAGCGTTGCGCACCGGCAACTACAGCGTGGTACTCGCCTGGATTCCTTATGAATTGAGCAATGAAGAGCGCCTGGAACTTGAGCAGGCAGCCGCCGAAGGCGAAGCGCTGGGATTGATTATGCGTCCTCAGGGGCGGGATCTTGCTCTGTCCAGACAGCCAAACAGCGCAAAAATTCCCTCTGATTTGTTTCATTAAGTAAAACTAAGATTTTTCTCACGCTATTTTTTCACAAAGTTGCGGCTAAGCCACTGATTCTTTTCCCGCCAGCTATGACAATGGCTTAGCCGCATTTTTCTTTTCTGGTAGCGAAAATTTTGCCATGTCATTTGTTAAAATGTGTGTATAAATCCCTGTTTTTTTATCCGCTGACGTCACATCATACTTGTAAGTTTCCAATCTCGTTGTAGACTTTACCTCGCCAGGGTGCTCAATAACCTCCGTTTTTTCGGTAGAGTCATAAGCGAGCGTTTAGACCCGGCG
>NZ_JASEWO010000146.1:0-11712 GCF_030024295.1 Pantoea sp. Pa-EAmG | reverse complement strand
TAAATCTTAGAAATTCGCGTTACGTGGCGTGCGTGGGAACGGGATAACGTCTCTTACATTTTGTACACCGGTGACATAGGCGATCAAACGTTCGAAACCTAAACCGAAGCCGGCATGCGGTACGGTGCCATAGCGACGCAGGTCACGATACCACCAGTAATCTTCTTTATTCAGGCCCATTTCAGCGAGACGCGCATCCAGCACATCAAGACGCTCTTCACGCTGGGAACCGCCGATGATTTCACCGATGCCCGGTGCCAGCACGTCCATCGCCGCCACGGTTTTACCGTCGTCGTTCATACGCATGTAAAACGCTTTGATATCTTTCGGGTAGTTCTTCACCACCACCGGCGCTTTGAAGTGTTTCTCCGCCAGATAACGCTCGTGTTCGGAAGAGAGATCGACGCCCCATGACACCGGGTTCTCGAAGCTCTGACCGCTTTTCAGCAGAATGTCGACGGCGTCGGTATAGTCTACCTGGGCGAAATCCGTGGTGATGAAGCGCTCCAGACGGGCGATGGCCTCTTTATCCACGCGCTCGGCGAAGAACGCCATATCGTCAGCGCGCTCTTCCAGCACCGCTTTAAACACATACTTCAGCATCGCTTCCGCCAGGGCAGCCGCATCATCCAGCGTGGCGAACGCCACTTCCGGCTCCAGCATCCAGAATTCCGCTAAGTGACGGCTGGTATTCGAGTTCTCGGCACGGAACGTCGGGCCAAAGGTATACACTTTGGACAGCGCACAGGCGTAGGTCTCGGCGTTCAGCTGGCCGGAAACGGTCAGGAAAGCCTCTTTACCAAAGAAGTCTTTATCGAAATCGACTTTGCCCTGCGGGTCGCGCGGCAGGTTTTCCAGATCCAGCGTTGAGACGCGGAACATCTCGCCAGCACCTTCAGTGTCAGAGGCGGTGATCAGCGGCGTGGAGACCCAGAAATAGCCGTTTTCATGGAAGAAGCGATGCAGCGCCTGCGCCAGCGTATGACGTACGCGCGCCACGGCACCGACAATATTAGTGCGCGGACGCAGGTGCGCCACTTCTCGCAGGTATTCAATGCTGTGACGTTTAGCCGCCATCGGATAGGTATCCGGGTCGTCCACCCAGCCGGTGACTTCAACCTGGGTCGCCTGCAGTTCGAATGCCTGGCCTTCACCCGGTGACTCCACCACTTTACCGGTGACGATCACCGAACAGCCGGTGGTCAGACGCAGCACTTCATCCTGATAATTATTCAGAGAATTATTGACGACGGCCTGAACGGGATTAAAGCAGGAACCGTCATAAACGGCGATAAAGGAAAGACCGGCTTTGGAATCTCTTCGGGTACGCACCCAACCACGTACGGTGACTTCACTGTCAACCGCGACACGGCCGTGCAGTACATCCGCTACAGGCACTACGCTCATAAAAATCTCTCTATATAAATGAAGATGGAGTGAAATAAGCCCCATTCCGGGGTTTAGCTATGTTACTTGCGAGCCACCAGGAAACAAGCAAAATTGCCGGAGAATAAAGAGATTTTCTGGCGCAGAGCAGGGCGCAGGCACCCTGCTCAGGCCGATTAGCTGGCGCGTTTGACCAGCGGCAGGTCGAAGGCTTTGCGCAGGGCGCGCACGAAGGCTTTATCCTGGCAGATGGTTTTACCGGGACTGTCGGAGAGTTTGGCCACCGGTTTACCGTTGCAGCTCACCAGTTTGATCACGATATTCAAAGGCGTGACGCCGGGAATATCGCAGGTGAGGCGGGTGCCGATGCCAAATACCACGTTCGCGCGCTGACCGAAATGACGATACAGCGCCAGTGCTTTATCGAGGTTGAGATTGTCGGAGAACACCAGCGTTTTGCTGAGCGGATCAATATTCAGCCGCTGATAATGCGCAATGGCTTTTTCTCCCCACTCCACCGGATCGCCCGAATCATGGCGCAGGCCCTGATAGCGATGGGCAAAACCGGGGCCGAAATCACGCAGGAAGGCGTCCATCGTGATGCAGTCGGTCAGGGCAATGCCGAGCTGGTTATCGTACTCATCCAGCCACGACTGCAATGCCGCGCGCTGGCTGTTGGCCAGTACCGGGCTGATCTGCTGATGCGCCTGGAACCATTCATGTGCCTGGGTTCCGACCGGGTTAAGCTGCAACCGGCGCGCCAGATCGTAGTTACTGGTGCCCAGCAGCCACGGGAATTCGTTTTTCAGCGTGCTGACAATTGCTTCCTGCACCGCGCGCGAATAACGACGGCGTGTGCCAAAGTCCATCAGCTGGAAGCGCGACATATCGAGATCGCCTACCTGCTCACGGAAGTGCACCAGCTTCTGCTGCAGATGCGCCACCGCCTGTTCCGCGCCGCTTTCCGGCGTCCGGTGACGGTGTACCACTTCGCTGATCAGCGCCAGCAGCGGCACTTCCCACAGAATCACTTCACGCCACGGGCCGCGAATCTGAATGCGCAGATGTCCGTGATCGTCGCGCACCTCAACCTGCGAGGCATCGAAGCGGAACTGGCGCAGCCAGTCGAGATAATCCTGCTGGAAAAACGGTAAGCTGCTGAGGTAACGATATTCGTCATCGCTCAGCGCCAGAGATTGCATGGCAGTAATGTGCGTGCGGATGGCGTCGGCATACTGGCCGAGCTGCTCATCGCTGCGGCAGCGAAATTCTGCCGTTACCGGGACATCGTAGTAACGATGATAAACGGCCTGCTGCATGTGAAGCTTATAGGCATCGGTATCAAGCAGCGTGGTCAAAATCGGGGAAGCGTGTCCAGTCATGGTGCGTTTCAGCATCCTCTTCCGCGGAGCAGAGCCCGGTATTCAACAAAGTCATAAAGACGCAGGAGTATAAAACAGTAATCACCGCGATCACACCATAATTGCAGGTGACAGGTCGAGGGTCATTTGTGCCATTGTTAATGAATTGTAGACTTTTGGCGCAACGCACGCTTTGTGCGTGGCAACCCGGGCGCAACCCGCTTAGACTCTGAGGGTTGAATATATTAACGATGCGAGAAGGATTTATGACGCAACAGCCGCAAATTAAATATCGCCACGACTACCGGGCGCCGGACTACACCATCACCGATATCGACCTGACGTTTGATCTTGATGCGGCGACCACGCGCGTCACCGCCGTCAGTCAGGTAAAACGCCTTGGCGCGCAGCAGGCTGAACTGCGTCTGGACGGTGAGGCGCTGACGCTGCTGTCGCTGGCGGTGGATGGCAATCCGTGGCCGCACTACCGCGAAGAGCAGGGCGCACTGATCATCAGCCAGCTGCCGGACAACTTTACCCTGACCATCATTAATGAAATCCATCCGGATAAAAACACCGCGCTGGAAGGGCTGTATAAATCCGGCGAGGCGCTCTGCACCCAGTGTGAAGCCGAAGGCTTCCGGCATATCACCTGGTATCTCGATCGCCCGGACGTGCTGGCGCGCTTCACCACCACCCTGATCGCCGACGCGGCTAGCTATCCGTACCTGCTGTCCAACGGTAACAAGCTGGAGAGCGGTCAGCACGAGGATGGTCGTCACTGGGTGAAATGGCAGGATCCGTTCCCGAAACCCTGCTACCTGTTTGCGCTGGTCGCCGGCGATTTCGATGTGCTGCGTGACAGCTTTACCACCCGTTCCGGCCGTAACGTGGCGCTGGAAATTTTTGTCGATCGCGGCAACCTCGACCGTGCGGACTGGGCGATGACCTCGCTCAAAGCCAGCATGAAGTGGGACGAAGAGCGGTTCGGCCTCGAATATGACCTCGATATCTTTATGATCGTCGCGGTGGATTTCTTCAACATGGGCGCGATGGAGAATAAAGGCCTCAACGTCTTCAACTCCAAATACGTGCTGGCCAAAGCGGAAACCGCCACCGACAAAGACTATCTCGGTATTGAAGCCGTGATTGGTCACGAATATTTCCACAACTGGACCGGCAACCGCGTCACCTGCCGCGACTGGTTCCAGCTCAGCCTGAAAGAAGGTCTGACGGTCTTCCGCGATCAGGAGTTCAGCTCCGATCTCGGCTCGCGCGCGGTCAACCGTATTGATAATGTGCGCGTGATGCGCGGCGCGCAGTTCGCCGAGGATGCCAGCCCGATGGCCCATCCGATCCGTCCGGATCAGGTGATCGAAATGAACAACTTCTACACCCTGACGGTGTATGAGAAGGGTTCTGAAGTGATTCGCATGCTGCACACGCTGCTGGGTGAAGAGCAGTTCCAGCAGGGGATGCAGCTCTATTTCGAGCGTCACGATGGCAGCGCCGCCACCTGTGATGATTTCGTGCAGGCGATGGAAGATGCCTCCAACGTCGATTTGTCACAGTTCCGCCGCTGGTACAGTCAGTCGGGCACGCCGGTGCTGACGGTGCGTGATGACTACAACCCGGAGCTGGAGCAGTACACGCTGCACGTCACGCAGCACACGCCCCCGACCGCCGATCAAAAGGAGAAGCTGCCGCTGCACATTCCGCTGGATATCGAACTGTATGACGGCGAAGGCAAGGTCATTCCGTTGCAGCACAACGGTCATCCGGTTCATCACGTGCTGAACGTCACCGACGAGTTCCAGACCTTCATTTTCGACAACGTCTATTTCCAGCCGGTGCCGTCGCTGCTGCGGGAATTCTCCGCACCGGTGAAGCTCGACTATAAATGGAGCGATGCGCAGCTGACTTTCCTGATGCGCCACGCGCGCAACGACTTCTCGCGCTGGGATGCCGCGCAAAGCCTGCTGGCGACGTATATCCGCCTCAACGTGGCGCGCCATCAGCAGGGCCAGCTGCTGTCGCTGCCGCTGCACGTCGCCGATGCTTTCCGCGCGGTGCTGCTGGATGAGCAGGGCGATCCGGCGCTGATGGCGCTGATCCTGACGCTGCCGTCAGAGAACGAGATCGCCGAGCTGTTCGAAGTGATCGACCCGCTGGCGATTGCCGCAGTCCGCGCGGCGCTGGTGCGCACGCTGGCGAATGAGCTGAGCGATGAATTCTATGCGGTGTATCTCGCCAACCAGAGCAGCGACTACAAAGTCGAGCATGCCGAGATCGGCAAGCGCGCGCTGAAGAATGTCTGCCTGAGTTATCTGGCGTTTGCGGACGCGGAGCAGGCCAGCAAACTGGTGCAGGCGCAGTACGACAAAGCAAGCAACATGACCGATGCGCTGGCCGCGCTGTCAGCGGCGGTGGCGGCGCAGTTGCCGTGCCGTGATGCGCTGCTGGCGGCGTACGACGAGCGCTGGCATCAGGATGGTCTGGTGATGGATAAGTGGTTTATGTTGCAGGCCACCAGCCCGGCGGCTGACGTGCTGAGCAAGGTACGTAGCTTGCTGACGCATCGCTCGTTCACCATGGGTAACCCGAACCGCATCCGTTCACTGATTGGCGCGTTTGCCTCGGCCAATCCGGCAGCCTTCCACGCCAAAGATGGCAGCGGCTACCAATTCCTGGTGGAGATGCTGACCGATCTCAACCGCCGCAACCCGCAGGTGGCAGCGCGCATGATTGAGCCGCTGATTCGTCTGAAGCGTTATGATGCCGAACGTCAGGCGCTGATGCGCAAGGCGCTGGAAACGCTGCAGGGGCTGGAGAATCTGTCCGGCGATCTGTACGAGAAGATCACCAAAGCGCTGAACGCGTAATCACTCAGGTCGCCATGAATGGCGACCCTACACGGATTACGCACGGTACGTGTTTCATTACCATTAATGGCAACGATGCACGACCCCGTAGGGTGCGCATTTATGCGCACCTGTTCCTTCAGCGCTGCTGCGCGAACTGCAGGGGCTGCTCTGAGGTTCCCCGCTTCATCACCCGATCCAGCACCTCGGCCTCCAGCTCGGCGAGGCGCGCCGATCCTTTGCGGCGCGGACGCGGTAAATCCACCGCCAAATCCAGCCCGATCTGACCCTCTTCAATCAGCAATACGCGATCGGCCATCGCCACCGCTTCGCTGACATCGTGCGTCACCAGCAGCACGGTAAAATTATACTGCTGCCACAGCGACTCAATCAGGCCCTGCATTTCAATGCGCGTCAGTGCATCAAGTGCGCCGAGTGGTTCATCGAGCAGCAGCAGGCCGGGGCGATGAATCAGCGCCCGCGCCAGGGCCACCCGCTGTTTCTGTCCGCCGGAGAGCGCTGCCGGCCAATCATGTGCACGATCGGCCAGACCGACCGCCGCCAGCGCTTCCAGCGCGGCGCTGCGCCACTCGCGGCCTTTCAGACCGAGGCCAACGTTATCGATCACTTTCTTCCACGGCAGCAGACGCGCATCCTGAAACATCAGGCGGGTATCTTCGCGCGCCTCGGCCAGCGGCGCGTTGCCCGCCAGCAGTTCACCGTGCGTGGTGGATTCCAGCCCGGCCAGCAGGCGCAGCAGGGTACTTTTACCGCAGCCGCTGCGGCCGACCACCGCGACAAACTGGCCGGCCGGAATATGTAAATCGATATGATTCAGGATGGTGCGATTGCCATACTGCTTGGTGACGCCATTGACGCCTACCGGGGTACCGCGGTTCAGACGCGCCGGGCTTAGCGTTGCGTTGCTCATGCGTTCTCCTCCTTCAATTGGTAAGCCGGATGCCAGCGCAGCCAGACACGCTCCAGCAGCTGTGCCGTCACGTCGGCCAGTTTGCCCAGCAGGGCATAGAGAATGATGGCGACCACCACCACATCGGTTTGCAGAAACTCACGGGCGTTCATTGCCAGATAGCCAATACCGGAGTTGGCCGAGATGGTTTCGGCCACGATCAGCGTCAGCCACATCAGACCGAGGGCAAAGCGCACGCCAACCATGATTGACGGCAGCGCGCCCGGCAAAATCACCTGAATAAACAGGCTCCAGCCGGAGAGACCATAGCTGCGCGCCATCTCCACCAGGCCGCGGTCAATATTCCGTATGCCGTGATAGGTATTGAGGTAGATAGGGAACAGCGTGCCGAGCGCCACAAGAAAAATTTTGGCTGACTCGTCGATGCCGAACCACAGAATCACCAGCGGGATCAGCGCCAGGTGCGGCACGTTACGCAGCATCTGCACCGAGGTATCCAGCAACCGTTCGCCGGTGCGCGACGTGCCGGTAATCAGCCCGAGAATCAGGCCAATCGAACCGCCAATGGCAAAGCCGATTGCCGCTCGCCAGCCGCTGATGGCGAGGTGTTGCCACAACTCACCGCTGGCCGCGAGATGCCAGAAGGTGATGACAATATTCTCCGGCGAGGGCAGGATGCGCGTCGACAGCCAGCCAGCCTGAGAGGCAATCTGCCACACCACCACCAGCAGCACCGGCAGCGCCCACGGCAGCAGGGCATTGCTCAGCTGTTTCTTGACCTTTGCCATATGCGACTCCTTAACTCTGCGCGACTTTTTGCGGGGTGAAATCATTGGCGACCGCTTCACCGTGCGCCTGCACCACGCGGGGTTGCGGGATTTCCGGCACGGCCAGGTCGAGATGCGGGAACAGCAGCTCGCCCACGCGATAGGCCTCTTCCAGATGCGGATAGCCAGACAGAATGAAGGTCTCGATGCCGAGATCCTGATACTCCTGCATCCGCGCCGCGACCGTCGGACCGTCGCCCACCAGTGCAGTCCCGGCACCGCCGCGTACCAGACCGACGCCGGCCCACAGGTTCGGGCTGATCTCCAGCCGATCGCGCCGTCCGCCGTGCAGCGCGGCCATGCGCTGCTGACCGACTGAATCGGTGCGGGCAAAAGCCGCCTGCGCTTTAGCAATGGTGGCATCGTCAAGATGGGCGATGAGCCGGTCTGCCGCCTGCCATGCTTCCTCATTGGTTTCACGCACAATCACGTGCAGACGAATGCCGAAGCGCACCGTGCGCCCCTGCGCCGCCGCTTTGGCGCGCACCTGTTCAATCTTCTCTTTGACCAGCGCCGGCGGTTCGCCCCAGGTCAGATAGACATCCACCTGCTCCGCGGCCAAATCCTGCGCGGCATCCGATGAGCCACCAAACCACAGCGGTGGACGTGGCTGCTGCACCGCTTTAAACATCAATCGTGCACCGCGCACTTTGACGTACTTGCCTTCGTAATCGACCGTTTCGCCTTCACTCACCCGGCGCCAGACGCGGGTAAACTCCGCAGATTCGGCATAACGCTCGCGGTGATCGAGGAAAACGCCGTCGCCCGCCAGCTCTTCCGGGTCGCCGCCGGTGACGAGATTAAACAGTGCGCGACCGTTGGAGAGACGATCGAGCGTGGCGGCCTGCCGTGCGGCCTGCGTCGGAGAAATCACTCCCGGGCGCAGCGCCACCAGAAAACGCAGGCGCTGCGTCACCGGAATCAGGGAGGCGGCCACCAGCCACGCATCTTCACACGACCGGCCGGTGGGGATCAGCACGCCACCAAAACCGAGGCGATCGGCGGCCTGCGCCACCTGTTGCAGATAACCGTGGTCCACCGGGCGCGCACCTTCGGCGGTACCGAGGTAGTGGCCGTCGCCGTGGGTGGGAAGAAACCAGAATACGGATACGCTCATGATAAATTTCCTTATGGCCGGGCCGGCTGTGGCTGCCAGATGCGATCGGCAATGGTGACTTTGACCGGCATTAAATGGTTGGCATAAAACAGATCGGCAGTTTGCTGTTGGGCCTGCGCCGTGTGGGCGCTGACCGGCGTAATGGTGGTCGGGGGACGATGGTCAAGGTAGCTGGCGATCACCGGCTTCGGCAGGCCCATCGCCTGTGCCAGCAGATCGATACTTTGCTGGCGCTGGCTGCGCGTCAGCGCGTCGGCTTCGCTAAAGGTGTGCAGCACCTGCTGCACGAAGTCACCGTGATCGGTAGCAAAGCTGCGCGTGGCGAGGTAGAACGAACCGGTCTGGTTCAGCTTACTGCCGTCCACCAGCACACGGACGTTGCCCTGCAGCAGCGCAGCAGAATAGTAGGGATCCCAGATCGCCCAGGCGTCAACATCGCCCTGCTGAAACGCGGCGCGCGCATCGGCTGGCGTCAGATAAGTCGGCTGAATATCGTTAAAGCTCAGCCCGGCCTGTTCCAGCGCGCGCAGCAGCAGATTGTGCGAACTTGAGCCTTTCTGGAACGCCACTTTATGACCTTTCAGTTGCGCCACGCTGTGGATGGGACTGTCCTTCGGCACCAGAATCACTTCAGCCTGCGGCTTCGGTGGCTCCGAGCCGACATACAGCAAATCCGCCCCGGCGGCCTGAGCAAACAGCGGCGGGATGTCGCCGGTGCTGCCCAGGTCAATGCTGCCCACGTTCAGTGCCTCAAGCATTTGCGGACCGGCCGGAAACTCGATCCACTGAATGTTGGTGGCCGGGAAGCGCTGCTCCAGCAGCCGATGCGATTTGGCCAGCACCATGCTGACCGATCCTTTCTGATAGCCGATACGGAATTGTGCTGGCGCTTCGGCAGCCTGAGCCGCGAGGGTCAGGGCAAACAGCGCGGTAACGGTTGGCAGCAGCCAGCGGGTTAACATCCTTTTCATCGCGGTTCCTTTATACAGCCTGAGCATAGGGTTGATGACGACGGTGCAGCGCCTGCCAGAAGGTTTCCAGCGCCTCATCAATGCGCTCGCTCAGCAGCGCATCCAGCTCAGGCTGGCGGTCGTAATGGGTGATTTGCGTATCACTGGCGAACACGCCGTGCAGAACTTCCTGCGCTTTCAGCGCGTTCAGCACCGGTTTCAGCGCGTAGTCAACGGCCAGCATGTGCGCCACGCTGCCGCCGCTGGCCAGCGGCAACACCACTTTATGTTCCAGCGCCCGCTCTGGCAGCAGATCGAGCAGGGTTTTCAGCGCACCTGAGAAAGAGGCTTTATAAATCGGTGTGGCGACGATCAGCCCCTCCGCGAGCGCTAAATCCGCTTTCAGCGCGGTCAGTGCCGGTGAGTCAAAGCGCGCATACAGCAAATCTTCCGGCTGAAAGTTGTGAATGTTCCACGGAATCACCTCAACGCCACGCGCTTCCAGCGCCCGCTGGCACACACTCAGCAGCGCCGTGGAACGTGAAGGAAAACGCGGACTCCCCGCCAGCGTAATAACCCGCATGGTCACTCCTTATAACTGAAAGTTATTGATTAGCAATCATTGAGAACTGATGCGTTCAATCCTGACAGAGCAGGCGGCGAGGCGTAAATGATTTATCCGGCAATGGATAGCCGTCAGGCGGGAATAGCGCGCGCTTATAAAGGAAGGGAAAAGCGCCTCTAAGGTTAATCTGAATTGCACCCGCAGATTGCCGGGTTTTCATTAGCGGCTTCCGTCACGGGCAAGGTAAGAATGATTAAAAGCGCTGTTGCCTGGTTAAACCAGAGGTGTAACCGTCGACACATATCGCCGGGCGCGCCATTGTCGTCAGGCTTAAGAAGAAATAGATGAGGTAATTTAAGGAGTAGCAAACAAACGCTGACGTAAGTTTAAAGCGGGCACCAGGATTTTTCGTAGTGGCTGTTTAGAATGTTCCATTTTAAGCTGGTCTCAAATTAGCGAGTAAGTGTGTCAAAGCGTGGCGTTTTATTAAAATCGCACCGTTTAACGCGTTTCCTGTTACCGATATTACGTATTACTTCAGCACTCTGGCCGGGATTGCTTCAGTTGCGCTTAACAATAAAAGGCAAATAAACAGCCAGTCTGTCAAGGGCCAAGTGTCATGCCGTCGGCGGGCTGTTTATAATTGATTGAGTTTTCTTACGCTAAAAAAAAGTCACTGCCTTATTTGCGCCTTAATTGGGCGGATTTTTGTCTGGCCATTATTCAGTATTATTTTTAGGGAGAGGAATATGGGAAGGTCTGCTCTGTTAGTGCATCCGGCTGAGCCGGTTGCCGATCAGCCTGCGCGCGTCGCGGCTGATAACGTTAATCCGCTGTTGTGTTATCTCCTGCAGCCGGATGCCGCGCACAGCCAGTTTAACGCTGTGCCGCAGCCAGCGGCGGAGAGCGTCAGCGACGACGCGTTCTTACTGTTTGCCGCCGACGGCTTTGCACCCTCTGCTGCACTGTTGCAGGAATTGGCAACGCTCAGCCATCAGCGCCCGGAGCTCAACTGCATGCTGCTTTCACTGGCACCGCGCGCACTGAGCAGCGGCCTGCAGTCGTCGCTGCAGCTGTTCCAGCAGCTGCAGGCGCAGCGCCTGTGGCAGCAGAATAACTATGCGGTTATCCTGCGCGCCGCGCTGGTGAAAAATGCCGCTCCGCTGGTACGCATTCAGGATGTGATGCTGGCTGGCCTGTTAAATACGCAAACGGTATGGCTGCTGGATGCCCGCGCAGAGCATGAGGTCACCACGGTTAATCCGCCGCCCAGCTATCAGCAATTTATGACGGAGTATGAAAAGGTCACCCGTTTGTCACACTTTATTCCGGAGCGAAACCGCTATCGCCAGAGTTATTTACGCAGCGGGTTATTACAGCTGGTACAGCAGGAATTAAACGCTGAAACGCAGTTCTCTAATAATGTGCGGCACGCGGTGCGCTACTTTGCCGATCAGTTTTCACCGCAGAGTACAATGGAAAAACTGTTACTGAAACAGCCCGACCTCTATTTCTCACTGATGAAAATGAGAAAAAGCCGCTGAGATAGCGCCAGCGTTAATTTTAAGAATTACTCCCGTGGGCGCTGGGGTATTTTTGTGTCACGCTGTTAACACTGAGAAAAATACCCAGACGCCAGAGTTTTTATGTCTATCAAACGTAACGCGATTGCCAACTATGTTGGCCAGATCTATCTGACGCTGTCAGGTATTTT
>NZ_JASEWO010000145.1:0-11760 GCF_030024295.1 Pantoea sp. Pa-EAmG | reverse complement strand
CGAAATATCGCTACGGAAAAGCATATGAAAATGCGCGTACTGTTTTCACTTCTGTTTGTAATGGCGGTGGCGGGCTGTAAAGCGCCGCAGAAACCTGTGATCACTGACGATACCATCGTGACCAGTCAGGTTAACGGCGTCACCTTAACTCACCGTCATGTTGTGCTGCCGCCGGCAGAGTTCACCCAGGTGAATGAGCCTTATCGCGCCATGTACCCCGCATCCCTGATGAGCCGTCCGGACTACGGCGGAAAAGTGATCCGCACGCTCGAGACCGGCAAAACCTACGTGGTGCTGGGTCAGGTTGAACACTTCTGGATGGCGCTTGCCGACGAAGGGAACGAACAGCTGATTGGTTACGTCCCAATGCGCGCCGTCATCAAGGCCGACCAGTACGAAGCCACCGTGCGTAAACAGGCGATCCGTCCAAAAGCGCGTAAGAAAGCAACCTGTGTTGACGTCGATGGCAACAGCAAAGCCTGCAAAGACAGCGCAAACGGCACCTGGATCCTGAACTAAACGGGTTTCAAGAGCGTATTTTTTATGAATACAAAAACGTTTCATCAGCTCGGGTTAGCATTTTTCGCGGTGATTTTCACCCTGTTGAGTGGTTGTACGTCGTCTTCACACAGCGACCCCTCCCGCTACAATCTGCAGTTTCAGGCTCACCCCCAAATCAATGATTCTGCGCCATTAAAAGTCAGAGTGCTGCTGCTGAAATCCGATGCGGATTTCATGTCCAGCGACTTCTATTCCCTGCAGAACAACGCGTCAGCTACGCTTGGCGCGAATCTGCTTAACAGCGATGTGTTCTTCCTCATGCCGGGCCAGCTTGCGAAAACCCTGAGTGGACAAAGCTCGCCCGAGGCACGCTATATCGGCGTGATGGCGGAATATCAGACGCTGGACGGGAAAAAATGGCGCGTCTCAATCCCATTGCCTGTTCCCGGCGAAAACCATTTCTATCAGTTCTGGAAATGGTCCGCAGATGAACTCATCGCCAACGTCTTCCTGGACGTGAACGGTATCCGGGTCATCAGCCAGTAACGCGCTTCATAACAGGAAACACATCATCATGACGAAAGCAGAAAAGGTCGTCTGGACCGAAGGCATGTTCCTGCGTCCACACCATTTTCAGCGGACAGAAAGTTACCTGCTGAACCACATTCGTGAATGGGGTGCGCTGCAGCGATCGTATCTGTGGGGCTTTCTCGACGTTGAGCTGGACGACGCGATGCTCCGCCAGGGCTGCATTGCACTGAGCTACTGCAGCGGGTTACTGCCTGACGGCACGTTTTTCCAGGTGCGCAACGGCCGCAACGGCCCGGTACCGCTGAAGATCCCTGACAATCTCACCAATGAGAAGGTGGTGCTTGCGCTGCCGGTTCGCCGCGGCGAACGCGAAGAGGTGATTTTCAGTGAAGAGCAGGCCTCGCTGGCGCGTTACCTCGCGTTTGAACAGGACGTCGAAGACGATAATGCCATGTCAGTGGGCGATGCCACGGTACAGTTTGGCCGCCTGCGTTTAACCCTGATGCTGGAAAAAGATCTCACGGCAGAGTGGACCGCTATCGGCGTGGCCTTTGTGAGCGAAAAACGCAACGACAACCACGTGCGGCTGGATAACAGCTACATTCCGCCGATGCTGAACGCCAACAACAGCCCGCAGATCTACAGCATGATTAACGATCTGCATGGGCTACTGGTCCAGCGCAGCCAGCAGATTGGCGGACGTCTGCGCCAGCCTGGGCGTTTTAATACCTCCGAACTGATTGAGTTCACGCTGCTTTCGCTGGTTAACCGCCATCTTGGTGAGATTTCCCATTTAAAAACCCTGCCGCTGATCCACCCGGAAACGCTGTGGCGAAGCTGGCTGCCATTTGCGACGGAACTTGCCACCTGGACCTCTCAACGCACGGCGGAGAGCGTGCTCCCGGTGTATGACCATGACGATCTGGCGCTCTGTTTCAGCAAGCTGATGCTGATGCTGCGTCAGGGACTGTCGCTGGTGATGGAAGATCACGCCATCCAGCTGCCGCTCAACGAGCGTTCCCATGGTCTTAACATCGCTACCGTGCCGGAGACCAGCATGGTGCGCGAGTTCGGCTTCGTGCTGGCGGTGAAAGCCAACGTGCCGGGCGAACACCTGCAAACCCATTTCCCGGCGCAGATGAAGGTGGCACCGGTCTCGAAAATCCGCGATCTGGTTCAGCTGCAGCTGCCGGGCATTATGCTGCGCGCCATGCCGGTCGCCCCGCCGCAAATACCGTGGCATGCGGGCTACAGCTATTTCGAGCTGGAGAAGGGCAGTGAGCTGTGGCACGAGATGGATAAGTCCGGTGCGTTCGCTCTGCATCTCGCAGGGGAGTTTCCGGGTCTCGATATGGAGTTTTGGGCCATCCGTAGCCCGACAGAATAATAAAGCGAGCACTAAATATGCAGGAACGACAGGATACCGGCAGTGATGCTGTGTTTACCGGAGCCAGTGGCAATAATCAGCTGGTGGCGGCTGCCAACCCGCTGCTCAACGCTATTCCACAAATCCGTCATTCGGTTTCTCATGACGATCAGGTGGCGTTGCGCCAGCGTCTGATCGACGAAATTCGCCGTTTCGAAGTGCGATGCCAGCAGGCAGGGTTGCCGTATGAAGTGATCGTCGGCGCCCGCTACTGTCTGTGTACGGCGCTGGATGAAGCCGCCGCGCTCACCCCCTGGGGCAGCAGCGGCGTCTGGTCCAGCAGTGGCCTTCTGGTCACGTTTCATAACGAAACCTGGGGCGGTGAAAAATTTTTCCAGCTGCTGGCGCGCCTTTCTCAGAACCCGCGTGAACATATCCTGCTGCTGGAGATGATCAACTACTGCCTGTTGCTCGGTTTCGAGGGCCGCTATCGGGTGCTGGACAATGGCCGCACCCAGCTGGAAACCATCAAACAGCGACTGTGGCAGATGATCCGCAGCGTGCGCGGCAGCTACGCGCCGCCGCTCTCGGTGCACCCTGAAGATCGTCCTGTACTGCGCAAGCTGTGGCGTCCGATGGTCCCCCTCTGGGCCTGCGTGGCGCTGGTCGGGTTTATCGCCTGTCTGTTTTATATTGTGCTTAACTGGCGTCTGGGCGATAACACCAGCCCGGTGCTGGCGAAGATTTATCAGTCTCAGCTGCCGGAAACCTCCATTCAGCAGCCCGCTCGCCAGCTGCCTGCGGTACTGAACCTGCGCGGCTTCCTGAAGCCTGAAATCGATGCCGGTCTGGTGGCGGTGAAGGATGAAGCGGATCGCAGCGTGGTGATCCTGAAAGGGGACGGCCTGTTCGCCTCGGCCTCGACGGTGGTGCGTGACCGCTATGAGCCGGTCATCAACCGCATTGCGCAGGCGATGAATAACGTCAGCGGCAAAATTCTGGTGGTGGGCTACAGCGACAACGTGCCGATCCGCAGCGCGCGCTTTGCCTCCAACTATGAACTCTCTCTCGAACGCGCCCGGTCGGTGCAAAAACAGCTGCAGGGAAGCCTCTCGCAGCCTGAACGCGTGAAGGCGGAAGGGCGGGGCGAAATTAACCCGGTGGCACCAAACACTACGCCTGAAAACCGCGCCCGTAACCGCCGTGTGGAAATTACTCTGCTGGTGTCGCCTGAAAATACGCAGGCTGAGCTGAACGGATTGCCGCAAGGAAACTAAGGATGCTGACTACTCTTCTTTCCATACTGACCAATCGCATTCTGTGGAGCTTCCTCGGCGTAACGGCGCTCGCGGCGGTGATCTGGATGATTGGTCCGCTGTTGTCCATCGTGGATACCCGCCCGCTTGAATCAGAACAGAACCGCGTTATCAGTATCGCGGTGGTATATCTGATCTGGGCCCAGAGCCACATTCTGCCTCGGCTGTATAACGCCTGGCTGAACCGCAAGCTGATGGACAAGCTCAACGAGAACACCACCAAAGCGGACGCGGCCGATCCGCAGAAACGCCTGAATAACGAGGAGCAGATCCTTGCAGGTCGTTTCGACGAAGCCGCGCAGATGCTGAAAAAAGCCCACTTCAGTAAGGCGGGCCACAGCGCGCAGTGGACCCAGCGTTTCAGCACGCAGTATCTCTATCAGCTGCCGTGGTACGTTATCATTGGCGCGCCGGGCTCCGGGAAAACCACCGCGCTGGCCAACTCCGGGCTGCAGTTCCCGCTGGCGGACCGCTTCGGTAAAACCGCGCTGCGGGGCATCGGCGGCACGCGCAACTGCGACTGGTGGTTCACCAACGAGGCTGTCCTGCTGGATACCGCTGGACGTTACACCACGCAGGAGAGCGAACAGGTTCAGGACGCGGGGGAATGGCTGGAGTTCATCAACCTGCTGCGTAAATATCGTCGTCGCCAGCCGATCAACGGTGTGATCATCACCATCAGCATTTCCGACCTGCTCACGCAGTCCGCCGAGGCGTCCCGCCAGCAGGCGGTGAACCTGCGCCAGCGTCTTTCCGAGCTGCATGAGCAGCTGGGCATCCGCTTCCCGGTGTACGTGATGGTGACCAAGGCTGACCTGCTCAAGGGCTTCCGCGCCTGGTTTGCCGATTACGACAAAGCGCAGCGCGACCAGATCTGGGGCTTTACGCTGCCGTGGGAGCAGACCAAGCACGCGGATTATGACCTGATGGGCAACTTCCAGCAGGAGTTTTCTCTGCTCCAGCAGCGCCTAGATGCCGGGCTGCCGGAGACCATGCTCAAGGAGCATGACGGTAAAACCCGTGCGGAAGCCTATCTCTTCCCGCAGGAGTTTGCCGCGCTGCGCCCGCTGCTGGCGGAATACCTGAGCACGGTCTTTGCCCGTTCAAACTTTGAAACCGAATTCTCGCCGCGCGGCATCTACTTTGCCAGCGGCACCCAGGAAGGCATGCCGTTTGACCGCGTGATGGGCGAGCTTAACCGCGCGCTCTCTCTGCCAGAAGGGGCCGAAAGCGATAACTGGGATTCTGTCAGCAAAGAAGCCCCCATCCCGGGCGCGAAAGGCCAGAGTTTCTTTATCAAGAATCTGCTGCAAAACGTCATTTTCCAGGAAGCGGGCATTGCCGGAGAAAACCGCTGGTGGGAGCTGCGCAACCGGGCGGTGATCTGGTCTGGTTACGCGGCGCTGCTGGCCCTGCTGGTGATTTTGGGCGGGCTGTGGCTGACCAGTTACGCCAAAAACAAGGCGTATCTGGAAGAGGTTGACGCCAAAGTGCCGGTGCTGGAACAGCAGAGTAAGGCGCTGCAAAATCAACCTCAGCGCGATCTCTTTGCGCTTCTGCCGCTGCTTAACGGGCTGGTGGACCTGCCGAAGAGCGATGCCTTTGATGTGAATGACCCGCCCGTCTCTCGCCGTATGGGACTTTATCGCGGGGATGACGTCAGCGATGCGTCGCAGTCTCTGTATCAGAAAGCGCTGGATCAGATGTTGCTGCCCGCCGTGACGATGCACATCACCACCTGGCTGCGCAACGACAACGGCAGCGACGTGGAATACAGCTACGAGGCGCTGAAAGCCTACCAGATGCTCTATCAGCCGAAGCACTATGACGGCAAATTCCTGCACTCCTGGGTGATGCTCAACCTGCAGCGCAACCTGCCGCAGGACGTCACTCAGGCGCAGCTTCAGCAGCTTGAATGGCATCTGACCCAGCTGCTGGAACCGAAAATTCAGGCTTCACCCTATGCGCTGGATGAATCCCTGGTCGCGCGGGAAAGGGCGCTCATCAACCAGCAGCCGCTCTCGACACGCGTATACGGTCGTCTGAAGCGCCTGCTGGAGCATGATGAAAACCTCAAGCCGGTCTCGCTTTCCGATCTTGGCGGCCCGCAGAGCGAGCTGGTCTTTTCGCGCAAAAGCGGCAAGCCGGTCAGCGAAGGCGTGCCGGGGCTGTATACCCCGGACGGCTACTGGAAAAGCTTTAACGGGCAGATCGACAGCGTGACGACCGCCCTGCATGAAGATGACGCCTGGGTATTAGGTGCCACCACGGCCCAGGAAGATAAACAGCAGATCGATAACGCGGTGCGCCAGCTTTATATGCGTGACTTTATCGCCAACTGGGATCGCTTTCTCGCCGACATTCAGCTCAACAGCAGTGCCGATCTCTCCCAGCGTATCAACACCGCGCGCCTGCTTTCCGGGGCAAACTCACCGCTGCGCCGTCTGGTGCTGAACCTGAGCCAGGTGCTGACGCTGTCGCGCAATGCGCCTGCGCCAGAGGATGCCGGGAAAGCGGAGGAGCAGAGCAACCGTGCGACCCGCACGCTGCAGGCGCTGTTCAGTAACAATGATGCGGCGCCAACGCAGGGTGCGGTAGCGGTACAGGCACCGGAGCAGCTAGTGACTGACCACTATGCGCCGATGATTGAGCTGGCGCAGCCGCTGGAGAAAGGCGGAAAGACCATTGTGTTTGACGATTTTCTCAAGCAGGTGGACGAGCTGTATCGCTACCTGACCGCCGTTCAGGATGCGGCCAACAGCGGGATGCCTGCGCCGGGCGGCGACGCAATTAGCCGTCTGCAGGCCAGCGCGGGCCGTCTGCCGGGCGGGCTGCAAACCATGTTCAGCAATATGGCCGTGGGTGCCAGCAGCGATACCCAGCGACGCGATCTGGAAAACGTGCGTAAGCGCATTAACGTGGAAGTGGGCGGTTTCTGCCGTCAGGCGATTGCCGGTCGCTACCCGCTGGTACGCAGCGCCAGCACGGAAGTGACGCCTGACGATCTCGCCCGCATGTTTGCCCCCGGCACCGGGCTGATGGACACCTTTTTCCGCGATAACCTGACCAACAAAGTCGACACCACCCAGGCGAACTGGCGCTTTATGCCGGGGATCGACGGTAAAACCCTGCCGGGCAGCGAAGGGCTGCTGCGTCCGTTCCAGCAGGCACAGTCAATCCGCGATGCCTTCTTTGCCAACGGGGCGACAACGCCCTCCTATAAGGTCACGGTGCGCACCGTGCGGATGGATAACACCATTCTGAACCTGACGCTGGATGTTGACGGCCAGCTGCTGCGCTACAGCCACGGCCCTCAGGCGGTGCAGATCATGAACTGGCCGGGACCGGGCGGCACCAACCAGGTGCGTATGCAGCTCGGTCTGGCAAACGGCAGTACGGCATCTCTGGTGACTAACGGATCCTGGGCGCTGAACCGCTTTTTCGATAAAGCCCGGACCAGTCCTGGCGCGGGTAGCCTGAGCCGTCAGGCCACCTTCAACGTCGACGGTCATCAGGTCACGCTGGAGTTTGCGCCAAACAGCATTCGCAACCCGTTCCAGCTTCCCCGTTTCTCATGCCCATAACCGCAAGGACAGCCGTATGACGAATACCCCTGCGATGAACCGCTACAGCTGGTATGGCAAATTACCCAGCGCCGGTGACTTTTTGCAGCGTCGCTTTCCTGACACCCTACAGCGCCAGTGGTCACACTGGTTTCAGGTCGGCCTGCTGGCCTGGCAACAGGAAGAGCAGCGCAGCGGTGAGCGCCAGTTTACGAAAGCCCCGGTGTGGAATTTTGTCGTTCCGCCCATGCTGGGCAGCCAGATGATCCAGATGGGCTGCCTGCTGCCGGGACGTGACAGCGTGGGTCGCCACTACCCGGTCTGCATTCAGCTGAGCTTTAGTCCCGCCGAATGGTCATCGCGTCTGCTCGGCCAGGCCGAAAGCTGGTACCAACAGCTTGGTCGTCTGGGCCTGCACGCGGTGCGCAACGGTTTTTCCGCCTCACAGCTTGACGAGATGTTGATGAGTATCCCGGCGCCGCAGCCCGTTGAGCCACAAAAACGCTCCGACATTCTGGACGTGATTGGCTACGACGATGACGGCCAAAGCACGCTGGGCTGGCCGCAGGCGGCAGAGTGTTTTGACCCGCTGCGTCAGACCAGCTTCTGGTGGACGAACCGCTGCGACGGCTACCCGCTCTACACGCACGTCCACAGCGGCAACTTTACCGGGCAGCTGTTTACGCTGCTGTTCGATCCGGCAGGCGGCGCCCGACCGGGTCGTCACGGTCTTTATCCGCCTATGTTTGAATAAGCAGGGATCTCATGAATATCGAAGAATTTCTCGCGCCGATAAGCCCCGACAAACCCTGTGGCGAAAACCTGGAGTACGACGCTGATTTCCAGATCATGAATCAGGCAAGTCAGGGGAAAGCGGAACAGCAGTTTGGCGACACCATTATTCCGGCAGAGCCCGCTGACTGGAACACGGTAGAAAAATTCGCTACCAGCCTGCTGACCCGCACCAAAGATCTTCGCGTCCTGCTGGCATTAACCCATGCCTGGACACGTCGCCGTGGACTCGCGGGCTATGCAGACGGGCTGTTACTGGTGCAGGAAGCGCTGACCCGTTACTGGGAGCCACTCTACCCGCTGCTGGAAGAGTATGGCGAAACCGATCCGTTCTACCGCATCAACGCCCTCGCCGGGCTGAGCGATAAATCTGACCTCACCGTCGCGGTACGCAACGCCTCGCTGCTGCGCTCGAACGGGGATGAAATTTCGCTTCGGGACGCGCAGGCGCTGCTCGACGGCAGTAAAACGGAATGCCCTGACTATCCCGGCGGCCGCCCAAGGCTGATTGACGAACTGTCACGCGGCGACCAGCCCGGCACCGCTGCGGTCATTGTGATTAACGAACGGCTGCTGGCCATTCGCGATCTGCTCACCGGGTATCTGGGGGAAAGCGGGGTACCGGAGATGGAACAGCTGCTGAAAACTGTTGGGCTGGTCGCCAGCGCCTGTCAGGTGACAGACATTAGCAAGCTGCTGCCGAACCGTGAAGCGCAGGCTGAACCCCAGGTTGAGCAGCAATCGGCGGTAACGCAGCCCGTTCAGCAGGTCACCGACTGGCGCAGCGTGCAGGTCACCAGCCGCGCCGACGCCCAGCTGATGCTGGAAAAAGCGAAACAGTATTTTGCGCAGTACGAACCGAGCCATCCCGCACCGCTGATGATCGAGCGGGTGCAGCGGCTGTCTGAACTTAACTTTATGGACATTATTCGCGACCTGGCGCCAGACGGCGTTAACCAACTGGAAAACATCTTTGGACGCCGCGAATAACGCGTCCTGGCATTATGACGACAGGCATGGAGCCTGTCGTTTCACCTTCACCGCGCATCTTTGATGGAGAACATCATGGCAATGAGTAACAGTGGACAGAAATTCATCGCACGTAACCGTGCTCCCCGCGTCCAGATCGAGTACGACGTAGAGATCTACGGTGCAGAACGTAAAATTCAGCTGCCGTTTGTGATGGGCGTCATGGCCGATCTGGTCGGCAAACCGGTAGAAAACCTGCCTGCCGTCGATGAGCGTAAATTCCTTGAAATCGACATCGATAACTTTGATGAACGCATGAAGGCGCTGAAGCCGCGCGTGGCGTTTAACGTGGATAACACCCTGACGGGCGAAGGCAAACTGAACGTTGACCTGACCTTCGACAGCATGGACGACTTCCTGCCGGATGCGGTGGCCCGCAAGGTTGAGCCGCTGAACAAGCTGCTGGAAGCGCGTACCCAGCTCTCTAACCTGCTGACCTACATGGACGGCAAAAACGGTGCAGAAGAGCTGATCGCAAAAATTCTGCAGGATCCGACGCTGCTCAAATCTCTGAGCCAGTTGCCGAAAAATGACGAAAGTGCGAAAGGTAGCGAGGAATAATCGATGAGCAACCAGACTCAACAACACGAGCAGCAGGCGGGTCAGGCGTTCAGCCAGGATGAGTTCAGCGCGCTGCTGAACAAAGAGTTCCGCCCGAAAACCGATCAGGCGCGCTCTGCCGTAGAAAGCGCGGTCAAAACCCTGGCGCAGCAGGCGCTGGAAAATACCGTCACCTTCTCTAACGACACTTACCGCACCATTCAAAACCTGATTGCCGGTATCGACGAGCAGCTGTCGCAGCAGGTGAACCAGATCATTCACCACGACGAGTTTCAGAAGCTGGAGAGCGCCTGGCGCGGCCTGAGCTACCTGGTGAACAACACTGAAACTGACGAGATGCTGAAGATCCGCTTTATGAGCATCTCCAAGCAGGAGCTGGGACGCACCCTGAAGCGCTACAAGGGCGTGGGTTGGGACCAGAGCCCGATCTTCAAGAAAATCTACGAGCAGGAGTACGGTCAGTTCGGCGGCGAGCCGTTTGGCTGCATCGTGGGCGATTACTACTTCGACCACAGCCCGCAGGACGTTGAGCTGCTGGGTGAAATGGCGCGCATCGGCTCTGCGGCGCACTGTCCGTTTATCACCGGTACCGCACCGGGCGTGATGCAGATGGAATCCTGGCAGGAGCTGGCTAACCCGCGCGACCTGACCAAGATCTTCCAGAACACCGAATACGCGGCCTGGCGTTCACTGCGTGAATCCGAAGATGCCCGCTATCTGGGTCTGGTGATGCCGCGCTTCCTGTCGCGTCTGCCGTACGGCATTCGCACCAACCCGGTGGACAGCTTTGACTTTGAAGAGCAGACCGACGGCGCGAACCACAACAGCTACGCCTGGGCGAACGCCGCCTATGCGATGGCGGCTAACATTAACCGATCCTTCAAAGAGTACGGCTGGTGTACCTCGATTCGCGGCGTGGAGTCCGGCGGGGCGGTGGAGAACCTGCCGTGCCACACCTTCCCGAGCGATGACGGCGGCGTGGACATGAAGTGCCCGACCGAGATCGCCATCAGCGATCGTCGTGAAGCCGAGCTGGCGAAAAACGGCTTTATGCCGCTGGTTCACCGCAAAAACTCCGACTTTGCCGCCTTCATCGGCGCGCAGTCTCTGCAAAAACCGGCCGAATATCACGACCCGGATGCCACCGCCAACGCGCGTCTGGCTTCTCGCCTGCCGTACCTGTTCGCCTGCTGCCGCTTTGCGCACTACCTGAAGTGCATCGTGCGCGACAAAATCGGCTCCTTCCGCGAGCGCGAAGAGATGGAGCGCTGGCTGAACGACTGGGTCATGAACTACGTGGACGGTGACCCGGCTAACTCCTCCCAGGAGACCAAGTCCCGTAAGCCGCTGGCGGCTGCGGAAGTGCAGGTGCAGGAAATCGAAGACAACCCGGGCTACTACGCCGCGAAGTTCTTCCTGCGTCCACACTACCAGCTGGAGGGGCTGACCGTTTCCCTGCGTCTGGTGTCTAAACTGCCGTCGCTGAAGACGAAGGACGCGTGATGACGATTGCCGGCTCGAAGGAGCCGGCCATTTGAACATAAAGAGCTTAGCTAATTTCTGTCAGTGAATAAGGATATACGGTGAAACATAGACTTTTGATCGCAACCAGTTTGCTGGCAGTTTCTACTCTGGCGAGCGCGGACGCTGGAAATTATAAATACCCTCAAGCTGAAGCGTTGCCTCAGGATGACACATCAAACTTCCAACGCGATCCGACGTTGTTAACGGGATACGATTTAAATTTGAGTGCAGAGCGTTTCGCTAAAGCCTGGCTGTCGAAAACAAATGAACGTGAACGCATCAAGGCAAATATGTATCTTCTCGGCGTAGTCGATGCGTCTGAGGGCACTGCATGGTGCAAGGGCAGGCCTTTTTTGCCAAATACACTACATGAGTTTCTCTATTCTCGTTTTGCGAACTTATCTAAACAGCAAGGCGATGAACGCGCTTCAAAAATCATCATTGACGGAATGAAAGAATTACGCCCGTGCAAAAAGGAGAGTGACAAATGAGACCATTATACGAACAACTAAAACGTCAGCATTACTCTTCAAATCATACGCGCGCGGGTTTTGCCTCGGGTGAACAGGTCTTCTCA
>NZ_JASEWO010000357.1:0-1248 GCF_030024295.1 Pantoea sp. Pa-EAmG | reverse complement strand
GCAACAGAAATCCAGCATGACCTATTTTGGTTCGTTCCGACTCATCGCGCTTTAATGGTCAACTTGCACGACGTGTGGCCGAACTAAAATAACTGTTCGCATAATTTATATTTCGATTACGAGGAAAGAGTTATGACTTTTACCGCATCGCCATCCCGTTATCAGACCCAGATGCAATACCGCAAAACGGGCAAAAGTGGCTTGGTATTACCGCTCATTTCACTAGGGTTGTGGCAAAACTTTGGCGGCGTTGATGTATTTGAGTCCGGCCGCGCCATTCTGCGCCATGCTTTTGATCACGGCATTACGCACTTTGATCTCGCCCACAATTACGGACCACCGGCTGGTTCCGCAGAGGAAAATTTTGGTCGCTGGTTTGCACAGGATTTCGCGCCATACCGTGATGAACTGATCATCTCAAGTAAAGCGGGATGGGATATGTGGCCGGGTCCGTATGGCGGGCCGACTGGGAGCAAAAAACATCTCATCGCCAGCTGTAACAACAGTTTGCGTCGCATGGGGCTGGAATATCTCGATATTTTTTACAGCCATCGCGTTGACCCTAATACGCCACTGGAAGAAACCATGGGGGCGTTAGTGCAGTTGCATCGTCAGGGAAAAGCGCTGTATGTGGGGATTTCATCGCACTCACCTGAACTGACAAGACAAGCAGCCGCTATTTTAGCGGATGAAAAAGTACCGCTATTTATTCATCAACCTAACTATTCGATGCTGAACCGTACAATAGAAGCCGGTTTACTGGATACCCTGGCAGAGTTGGGCGCGGGCTGTATTGCCTTTTCACCGTTGGCACAGGGGATGCTGACCAACAAATATCTCAACGGTGTGCCAAAAGAAGCCCGAGCAACGGGCGGTGATCCGCGTCTGGCAGCCATGCTCAGTGAAGAGAATATGGCGAAAATACGGGCGTTAAACAGCCTGGCGGAGCAGCGTGGACAGACATTAGCGCAAATGGCGATTGCATGGGCGTTACGAGATGAACGTGTCACTTCAGCCTTGATTGGTGCTCGCACGGTAGATCAACTCAGCGACTCGCTTAAAGCGCTGGATAATCTGGCGTTTAGCACTGAGGAACTGGCAGAAATCGATAAATATGCCACCGAGGGTGGGGTTGATGTGTGGCGTGAGTCGTCGCAAATCAAATAATCTTGCCTGAAGAGGCGCTGCCAGGCGCGGCGCCTTTTATCCCATCGAACGTTCAGCCAGTCGCCACGCTTTTGGCGACAT
>NZ_JASEWO010000356.1:0-1264 GCF_030024295.1 Pantoea sp. Pa-EAmG | reverse complement strand
CCTCATCAGCAGCATTTCTATTTGGCTCTGCCGTTCTTCCGGCTGAAGGTTGAGATAGTTTTTATGCTGAACTCTCTTTTGTCGGTTCCTTAATTACACTCTTCAGCCCGTAAGCACCCGCCAGAGCGGCAGCCAGTTCCTGAGTCTGCATTGCTATATCATAACGGCCTGCTGCTGTTTCCCAGCTCACACCGGACGCCTGTGCTATTGCTGTTATGGCTTGGTCGCGGCTGATACTGCCTGCATCCAGTCCCTGCAAAACACTTTCCAGGTTTTTCACATCCTGTGGATATAAATCCCTGTACAACAATGAGTAGGTCGCATTTTCACCATATTTATTAAATGCTTTCTGAGCCGGGCCAATCAGCGCACCACAGGCTGAATCACCTTAATTACCATCCATACAGACCGCTTTTATCGCTTCATCACGCGCTTTATCTGTCTGATTAATCGCCGCAAGCTCTTTCGCTTCAGCCGGTGTCAGTTCCTGTTTCAGATAGTCGCGCTTCGTCTCCAGCTGTTTCTTTCTGTCGGCTTCCTGCACGCTCAGCCAGTTATTCTCAACCACATTTTCCCTGCCTGAGCGCCGGCCAGCGCACTGGCGCTACTGCCGCCGGTCCCGCCGCCTGCCAGACCTGCAGCCAGCGTAATCAGTGCACTGATGATCTGCTTATCCGACTCCTGCAGGTCACTGACCTGTTTACCCGGATACATCGAATGCATGATCAATTTACCCATCAGCTCTCCGCTGACCGCACCGGTCGCGCCTGCTGCCGCGCTGTTTCCTGCCGCCCGAGATCTTATCACACTATCCACTGCACGGTGCCACGGCCGGAAAGGCAGATCGATGCGATCCGACAGACGCCAATGACGAAGCAGAAGTTTGTGGTTGAGATGCTGGATAACGTGATGGGTAAATGGTGCAGGTAACAGGTGCGGAACCGTGGTGCTCGAACCCCCAGCCCGCTGACCGCAAGCAATTAACGAGTAGCTGGTTATGGCTGGCACGCATCATAAGTCAGAGGCCAACACGTCCACAGCTCAATCAAGACGTTATACCGTGGGATATGTCCGGGATCAGAGGAAGTTCACGCTTTCACCGTTTATTATCCTGAAGGGCCACTGGATGGCGGCACTGGGATTTGAGACCGGGCAGAAGATCGAGGTGCTCACTGAGCCGGGACAGTTGATTATCCGCCTGGCTGCTGAAGGATAACTGACTGATAAAAAAGGAATCCCGGCTCACTGGCCGGGATTCCTTGTT
>NZ_JASEWO010000355.1:0-1267 GCF_030024295.1 Pantoea sp. Pa-EAmG | reverse complement strand
ACATGTTTTTCCTTGCTGCATCCGGGAAAAAAGCTGTTATTCTTAGTTTGTTACGTGATCACGATGAGATTCCGATGAAATACCAGCAACTCGAAAATCTTGAAAGTGGATGGAAGTGGAAATACCTGGTGAAAAAGCATCGGGAAGGTGAGCCGATCACCCGTCACCTTGAGCTCAGCGCTGCCCAGGCGGCGGTGGATACCTTACTGACGATGGAAAATAGCCCCGTTGACGTTGGTGAGTGGATTGCTGAGCATATTCATCCTGATCTCGAGAATCGACTTAAGCAAACCATCCGTGCACGCCGTAAGCGCCACTTCAATGCGGAGCATCAGCATACGCGCAAAAAGTCTATCGATCTTGAGTATCTTGTGTGGCAACGACTGGCGGGATTGGCCCAGCGACGCAGCAACACGCTGTCAGAGACCATTGTGCAGTTGATTGAAGATGCAGAACGTAAAGAGAAGTATGCCAGTCAGATGTCGACTCTGAAGCAGGATTTGCAAGCGATTCTGGGCAAAGGCGGAACGGAGAACGAATAGCGAAATTGTTCATTCGCGATGTCAGAGACATAAAAAAACCCCGCCGAAGCGGGGTTTTTTATTGCGTGATAACTTAAGCCTGTGGCTGAGTTACAACGTCTTTGATACCTTTCACGTCGATTTCAACGCGACGGTCTGGCGCCAGGCAGTCGATCAGGGCATTGCGGCCTTTCACGCTGTCACAGGTGTTGCCAGTCACTGGGTTAGATTTGCCCATACCGCGTGCAGAGATCTTGTTAGAAGGGATACCTTTAGATACCAGGTAATCAACTACAGACTGAGCGCGTTTCTCAGACAGTTTCTGGTTGTACTGCTCTGAACCGATACGGTCAGTGAAGCCCAGTACTACAACAGAACCGTCTTTAGGATCCATTGAGCTCAGCTGGCTGTACAGCTGATCCAGAGCCTGCTGGCCTTCTGGCTTCAGGGTCGCTTTGTTGAAGTTGAACAGCACGTCAGACTTCAGAGTGAAACGCTTGGTTTCAACAACTGGCGCTGGAGCTGGTGCCGGAGCAACAACTGGTGCAGCTTCTTCATCCTGACCGAAACGGTAAGAAACGCCGACGCTCAGCATGCTGTTGTCTGGACGCGCACCAACGGTACCTGCGTCACCGATGTTGTTAACCCACTGGTAGTCCAGGCGAGTCGCCCAGTTTTTGGTCAGTGCGTATTCAACACCAACAGCAGCCAGCGGAGAAACGCCGGTGTCGTGGTTGCTGATGCGA
>NZ_JASEWO010000002.1:0-76934 GCF_030024295.1 Pantoea sp. Pa-EAmG | reverse complement strand
ATCATGCCATTCCTGGTATTATTAATTAGCGCCGCCACCATGCGAAACGCTATAGCTTCAGGTAAACCCGAATCCCGTCCAGGAACATCTGCGTCGCCAGCATAATCAGGATCAAACCCATTAATCGCTCCAGCGCGTTGACGCCTTTATCCCCCAGCAGGCGCAGGAACAGGCCGGACATTAGCAGAATCACCACCGTGACGCCCCAGGCAATCAGCAGGGCGCCGACCAGATGCGTCATCTGATTGGGATACTGATGTGACAGCAGCATCAGGGTAGCGAGCAGTGAGGGCCCGGCGACCAGCGGGATCGCCAGCGGCACCAGGAACGGCTCTTCGCCGGCGGGCAGGCCGCTGGTGCTGGTCTCGCCGGACGGGAAAATCATGCGAATGGCGATCAAAAACAGAATGATGCCGCCGGAAATCGACACCGTTTCGGTGCGCAGATTAAGAAACGCCAGGATGCGTTCACCGGCGAACAGGAACAGCAGCATCAGAATCAAGGCGATCAGCATCTCGCGCATCAGCACTACGCGGCGGCGCTTCGGCTCCAGGTGCTTCAGCACCGACATGAAAATCGGCAGGTTGCCCAGCGGGTCCATAATCAACAGCAACAATATGGTCGCGGATATCATTTCAGTCATCAGAGGTAAACCATCCCTTCAGGTCGGCCACAGCCGTTATAAGTTGTACTGCTGAAAAAGTTAGCGCAATCGAATTAATTCACTTGCCAGAAGTGCTGCATTTTGTAGAGTTGTGGGTCATAGGTAAACCTGATTATTACGCAGACTGGCGCGTTGCTGGCGCTGGTCTTTTTTCGCACCACCCAGGCCCCGGCCCGAGTTCCTGAGACGGACAGAAAATGAAGAATGTAGGTTTTATTGGTTGGCGTGGCATGGTCGGCTCTGTGCTGATGTCACGTATGAGCGAAGAACGCGATTTCGATGTGATCAATCCGGTCTTCTTCTCCACTTCGCAACTGGGTCAGGCTGCGCCGACGTTTGGCGGTAAGTCGACCGGTGCGCTGCAGGATGCGTTTGATATTGAGGCGCTGAAGGCGCTGGATATCATCATCACCTGCCAGGGCGGCGATTATACCAGTGAAGTCTACCCGAAGCTGCGCGAGAGCGGCTGGCAGGGCTACTGGATTGATGCGGCCTCCACGCTGCGCATGAAAGATGACGCCATCATTATTCTTGATCCGGTCAACCATCAGGTGATTCGTCAGGGCCTCGACAGCGGCATCAAAACCTTTGTCGGCGGTAACTGCACCGTCAGCCTGATGCTGATGTCGCTGGGCGGACTGTTCGCTAACGACCTGGTCGAGTGGGCCTCCGTCGCGACGTATCAGGCGGCTTCCGGCGGCGGCGCGCGCCATATGCGCGAACTGCTGACCCAGATGGGCATGCTGCACGACCACGTTGCGACTTCGCTGCAAAATCCGGCCTCCGCCATTCTTGACATCGAGCGCAGCGTGACTGACTTTACCCGTTCCGGCACGCTGCCGACCGACAACTTCGGCGTACCGCTGGCCGGCAGCCTGATCCCGTGGATCGACAAGCAGCTGGACAACGGCCAGAGCCGCGAAGAGTGGAAAGGCCAGGCGGAGACCAACAAAATTCTCTCGACCCGTCACACCATTCCGGTCGATGGCCTGTGCGTGCGCGTCGGCGCGCTGCGCTGCCACAGTCAGGCGTTCACGTTGAAGCTGAAAAAAGATGTGCCGCTGAACGAAATCGAACAGCTGCTGGCCGCGCACAACGAGTGGGTGAAAGTGGTGCCGAACGATCGCGACATTACCATGCGTGAACTGACGCCTGCTGCGGTGACCGGTACGCTGACCACGCCGGTGGGCCGTCTGCGTAAGCTGAACATGGGGCCGGAGTATCTGTCGGCCTTCACCGTCGGCGATCAGTTACTGTGGGGCGCTGCCGAACCGCTGCGTCGCATGCTGCGTTTGCTGATCGACTAAGCGCAGCGCGAATCCAGACAGGCCGGGGTTTCCCGGCCTTTTTTCTTTCCACGGGAGTGCAAAACTTAACCCAAATTGCGCCCGACAAGTGATCAGCTTCCCCTTTTTGCTCGCCCGATAACAATTTTTTGCGTTCCACCCTGGCTTCTGCCAACCCCAAGCTATGATTTAACAGTGATGTGCCGGTTGTTAACTGTTTTTACTTTGCGAATGGAATAGTTGTTGTACACGGCCAGGATCTTTCCCACGGAGGGTGTCCTTCCTTGCTGCTGTATGTATGGCTCATGAAAAGCAGCGCACCTATAGCGACAATCCTGTCTCTCCGGTCGCCTGCGCAAAAAATCATAGGAAGAAAGTCATGTCAGAGCTTCCCGATCGCCATGCGATCAATGCCCTTTTCGCCGGGAATTATGCCGACCCCTTCTCAGTACTGGGGATGCACCAGACCACACAAGGTCTCGAAGTGCGTGCGCTGTTACCGGATGCATCCGAAGTCTGGGTGATTGAAACCAACACCGGCCGCAAATGCGCCCAGCTTAAATGTCTTGATTCGCGCGGCTTCTTCAGCGGCGTGATCCCGCGCCGTAAAAACCTGTTTCGCTACCAGCTGGCAGTCAACTGGCACGGCCAGCAAAACCTGATCGACGATGCCTACCGCTTTGGCCCGCTGCTGGCGGAGATGGATGCCTGGCTGCTGGCCGAAGGCACGCACCTGCGGCCGTATGAAACGCTCGGCGCGCACGGCACCACCATTGATGGCGTTGCCGGCACGCGCTTCGCCGTCTGGGCCCCGAACGCGCAGCGCGTTTCGGTGGTAGGCGAGTTTAACTTCTGGGATGGCCGCCGCCATCCGATGCGTTTCCGCCGCGAACTCGGCATCTGGGAGCTGTTTGTCCCCGGCGCGGTTAACGGCCAGCTGTATAAATTCGAGATCATTGATGCGCACGGTCAGATGCGCATCAAAGCCGATCCGTTCGCCTTCGAGGCGCAAATGCGCCCGCAGACCGCCTCGATGATCTGCGGCCTGCCGCCGAAGCTGGAGATGCAGCCACAGCGCAAGCTCGCCAACGGCTTTGACCAGCCGATCTCCATTTACGAGGTGCATCTCGGTTCGTGGCGTCGCCACACCGACAACAATTTCTGGCTGAGTTACAAAGAGCTGGCCGAACAGCTGGTGCCCTATGTCAAAGAGATGGGGTTTACCCATATCGAACTGTTACCGATCAACGAGCATCCGTTCGACGGCAGCTGGGGCTATCAGCCACTCGGCATGTACGCGCCGACGCGCCGCTTCGGCACGCGCGATGAGTTTCGTCACTTTATCGCCGCTGCCCACGAGGCGGGTCTCAACGTGCTGCTCGACTGGGTGCCGGGCCATTTCCCCAGCGACGATTTTGGCCTCGCCAAATTCGACGGTACCGAGCTGTACGAGCACAGCGATCCGCGCGAAGGCTACCATCAGGACTGGAATACGCTGATCTACAACTTTGGCCGGCGTGAGGTCAGCAACTATCTCTCCGGCAATGCGCTGTACTGGATGGAGCGCTTCGGCATTGATGGCTTGCGCGTCGATGCGGTGGCGTCGATGATATATCGCGACTACAGCCGCAAAGAGGGTGAGTGGGTACCTAACCAGTTTGGCGGCCGTGAAAACCTCGAAGCCATTGCCTTCCTGCGCCATACCAACCGCACGCTGGGCCGCGCCGCACCCGGCAGCATCAGCGTGGCGGAAGAGTCTACCGATTATCCGGGCGTGACGCGGCCATCCGAAGATGGCGGGCTGGGCTTCTGGTTCAAATGGAACCTCGGCTGGATGCACGACACCCTCGACTACATGAAGCTCGATCCGGTGCATCGCCGCTACCATCATCAGCTGATGACCTTCGGCATGCTGTACAACTACACGGAAAACTTCGTGCTGCCGCTGTCGCACGACGAAGTGGTACACGGCAAAAAGTCGATCCTTGACCGCATGCCGGGTGATACCTGGCAGAAGTTTGCCAACCTGCGCGCCTATTACGGCTGGATGTGGGGCTTTCCCGGCAAAAAACTGCAGTTTATGGGCAACGAATTCGCTCAGGGACGCGAGTGGAACCACGACACCAGCCTCGACTGGCATCTGCTGGAGGGGCTGGATAACTGGCACCACGGCGTGCAGCGACTGGTACGTGACCTGAACCACAGCTATCGCCACTTTTCGCCGCTCTATCAGCTCGATTTCGATGCCAGCGGCTTCGAGTGGCTGGTGGTCGACGATCACGAAAACTCGGTCTTTGTGTTTGTGCGCCGCGACCGCGAGGGCAACGAACTGATCGTCGCCAGTAACTTCACGCCGGTGCCGCGCCACAACTATCGCTTCGGCGTGAATCAGCGCGGCGGCTGGCGCGAAGTGCTGAACACCGATCAGCATGATTATCACGGCAGCGATCTGCGCAATCACGGTATCGTACATACCGATGATATCGCCAGCCATGGGCGCGCGCAGTCGCTAAGCCTGACGCTGCCGCCGCTCGCCACGCTGTGGCTGGTGCGGGAGGGCGATTGATGCTCCAGCCGGGCCAGCCGGTACCGCCGGGCGCCCATTATGACGGGCGCGGCGTTAACTTTACGCTGTTCTCGCGTCACGCGGAGCGGGTGGAGCTGTGCCTGTTTGATGAACAGGGGAGTGAACAACGCTTCCCTCTGCCGGCGCGCAGCGGTGATATCTGGCACGGCTATGTTCCGGCGCTAAAGCCGGGGCAGCGCTATGGCTACCGCGTGCATGGACCGTGGCAGCCAGAGCGCGGTCATCGTTTCAATCCGGCCAAACTGCTGGTCGATCCCTGTGCCAAAGCGGTGTGCGGCGCGGTGCCAGACGACGCGCGCCTGCTGGGTGGTGAGTGGCAGCAGGATGATGCCAACAGCGCTGGCGTTGCGCCCAAATCGCTGGTGATCGCCGACGATTTTGACTGGCAGGACGATTGTGCGCCGCGCACGCCGTGGGGCAAGACGGTGATTTACGAGGCACACGTACGCGGCCTGACGCAGCAGCATCCGGAAATTCCGGAAAGGCTACGCGGGACATATGCGGCGCTGGGGCATCCTGCTATGGTGAGCTATCTGCGCCGGCTGGGCATCACCGCGCTGGAGCTGCTGCCGATAGCCGCGTTTGCCAGCGAGCCGCGCCTGCAACGGCTCGGCCTGAGCAACTACTGGGGTTACAACCCGTTTGCGCTGTGGGCGCTGCATCCGCATTACGCGGCGGGTGAAGCGGGCCAGACGCCGCTGCAGGAGTTTCAGCAGGCGGTAAAAGCGCTGCACGCGGCGGGCATTGAAGTGATTCTGGACGTGGTGTTCAACCACAGCGCCGAGCTGGAAGAGATTGGCCCGACACTGTCGCTGCGCGGCGTCGACAACGCCAGCTATTACTGGCTGGGCGATAACGGTGAATATCACAACTGGACCGGCTGCGGTAATACGCTGAACCTCAGCGATCCGCAGGTGCTTGACTGGGCGCTGGGCGCGCTGCGTTACTGGGTGCAAACCTGCCACGTTGACGGCTTTCGTTTCGATCTTGCCAGCGTGCTCGGGCGCACGCCGGATTATCGTCAGGATGCGCCGCTGTTTGTGGCCATGCAGGCCTGCCCGGTGCTGTCGCAGGTGAAGCTGATCGCTGAACCCTGGGATATCGGCCCCGGCGGCTATCAGGTGGGCAACTTTCCGCCGGGCTTCGCCGAATGGAACGACCACTTTCGCGATACGGCGCGACGCTACTGGCTGCACGGTGAGTTGAGTAACGGTGATTTTGCCCGCCGCTTTGCCGGCTCCAGCGATGTATTTCAGCGCGCGGCGCGTCTGCCGCACGCCAGCATTAATCTGATCACCGCGCACGACGGCTTCACGCTGCGTGACGTGGTGAGCTATAACCAGAAGCATAATCAGGCCAACGGCGAAGATAATCGCGACGGCAGCAGCAGTAATTTCAGCCATAACCATGGTTTTGAAGGGCTGCAGGGCAACTTCGATGTGGTCGAGCGGCGGCGGCGCAGCGTGCACGCGCTGCTGACCACGCTGCTACTGGCGCAGGGCACGCCGATGCTGCTGGCCGGTGACGAACGCGGTCACAGCCAGCACGGCAACAATAATGCGTACTGTCAGGATAACCCGCTCACCTGGCTGAACTGGCAACAGGATGATTTTGGACTGGTCGACTTCACTGCCGCGTTAATCCGGCTGCGTCAGCGCATCCCTGCGCTGACCGCTGATCGCTGGTGGCAGGAGGGCGATGGCAACGTGCGGTGGTTCAATGCCAGCGGCAAACCACTGGAGAATGAGGAGTGGGAACAGGGGGCGCACAGAATGCAGATCCTGCTCTCCGGCCGCTGGTTAATAACAATCAACGCCACGGAATCGGTGAGTGACCTTGCCTTACCAGACGGAGAGTGGCGTGCCATTCCTCCTTTCGCCGGGGAAGATAACCCCATCCTGACAACTGTCTGGCACGGGCCCGCACACGGCGTGTGTGTGTTCCTAAAGCAATCATAAGGAGTCAGACATGGTGAAATTAGATAGAAACGACCCCCTGATGCTGGCGCGCCAGCTCCCTACACAGACGGTTGCCCTGATCCTTGCTGGCGGGCGCGGTACGCGCCTGAAAGATCTTACCGCCAAACGCGCCAAGCCTGCCGTGCACTTCGGCGGCAAGTTCCGCATCATCGACTTTGCGCTCTCCAACTGTATCAACTCCGGGATTCGGCGCATCGGCGTCATCACCCAATATCAGTCACATACGCTGACGCAGCACATTCAGCGCGGCTGGTCCTTGTTCAACGAAGAGATGAATGAGTTTGTCGATCTGCTGCCGGCGCAGCAGCGCGCCTCGACCGAACACTGGTATCGCGGTACCGCCGATGCGGTCACGCAGAATCTCGACATCATTCGCCGCTATAACGCGCAGTACATCGTGATTCTCGCCGGGGATCACATCTACAAAATGGATTACTCGCGCATGCTGCTCGACCACGCCGATCGTGGCGCCAAGTGCACCATCGCCTGTCTGCCCGTACCGCTGCATGAGGCCACCGCGTTTGGCGTGATGGCAGTCGATGCGGACAACAATGTAATCGATTTCGTTGAGAAACCGGCGCAGCCGCCGTCCATGCCGGGCGACGACAGCAAAGCGCTGGCCAGCATGGGCATTTACGTGTTCAACGCCGATTACCTCTATGAGCTGCTGGAGGAGGATTTGCAGATCGCCGACTCAAGCCACGATTTCGGTAAAGATCTGCTGCCGAAGATCGTCGCCAGCGGCGAAGCCTACGCGCACTCCTTCACGCTGTCGTGCGTACAGAACGACGAAAACGCGGAACCTTACTGGCGCGACGTCGGTACGCTGGAAGCTTACTGGCGCGCCAACCTCGATCTGGCCTCGGTGACGCCCGAACTCGATATGTATGACCACGAATGGCCGATTCGTACCCACATGGAGCCGCTGCCGCCGGCCAAATTTGTCCAGGATCGATCCGGCAGTCACGGCATGACCATGAACTCGCTGGTCTCCGGCGGCTGCATTATTTCCGGCTCGGTGGTGGTGAATTCGGTGCTGTTCCCGCGCGTGCGCGTTAACTCGTTTTGCAATATTGATTCGGCGGTGCTGCTGCCCGATGTGGTTATCGGGCGATCGTGCCGTTTGCGTCGCTGCGTCATAGACCGTGCCTGCGTCATTCCGGAAGGCATGGTGATTGGCGAAAATCCGGATGAGGATAGTCGCCGTTTTTACCGTTCAGAAGAGGGCATCGTACTGGTGACGCGCGCCATGCTGGCCAAATTGGCCGCTGCGGGTCAGTAAGTGACGAAAGGCAAAGAACATTGCCGCGTGGAACGCGGGCGATAACACAATAGGGGTTCAGGATGCAGGTTTTACATGTCTGTTCAGAGCTTTTCCCGCTGCTAAAAACCGGCGGACTGGCTGATGTCGTCGGCGCATTGCCTCAGGCACAAATTGCCGAAGGTATGGACACGCGGGTGCTGATTCCGGCGTTTCCGGATCTGCGTAAAGGGATTCCTGATACCGAAGTGGTGGCGGAGCTGCAAACCTTTGCCGGGCCGGTCCGCTTGCTGTTTGGGCCCTTCAACGGCGTGGGGATATATTTGATTGATGCGCCGGGACTGTACGATCGTCCCGGCAGCCCGTACCACGATACGTCGCAGTTTGCCTATGTCGATAACTACCTGCGCTTTGCGCTGCTCGGCTGGATGGCGGCTGAGCTGGCCAGCGGGCTGGATACTTACTGGCAACCGGACATTGTGCACGCGCACGACTGGCACGCCGGTCTGGCACCGGCCTATATCGCCGCACGCGGACGTCCGGCGAAAACGGTTTTTACCGTGCATAACCTGGCGTATCAGGGGCTGTTTTCCGCGCGGCATCTGGACGAAATCCAGATCCCGCGCGCCTATTTTGAAATGCACGGGCTGGAATTCTACGGCCAGATTTCTTACCTAAAGGCCGGACTGTTTTATGCCGATCATATAACTGCGGTCAGCCCGACCTATGCGCTGGAGATCACCCGGCCGGAGTTCGGCTACGGCATGGAAGCGCTGCTGGAGCAGCGGCTGCGCGAAGGACGGCTGAGCGGGATTCTCAACGGCGTCGATCCCGGCATCTGGGATCCGGCACACGACCTGCTGCTCACCGCCCGCTACGACCGCGACACGCTGGAGAGCAAAGCGGAGAATAAACGTCAGCTGCAGATTGCCATGGGGCTGAAGGTTGATGACAAAGTGCCGGTGTTCTGCGTTATCAGCCGTTTAACCAAACAGAAAGGGCTGGATCTGGTGCTGGAAGCGCTGCCGGGACTGCTGGCACAGGGCGGGCAACTGGTGCTGCTGGGCCAGGGCGATGCGGAACTGCAGCAGGGCTTCCTCGCCGCAGCTGCTGAGCATCCGGGCAGCGTCGGCGTGCAAATTGGTTATCACGAAGCGTTCTCGCACCGCATTGTCGGTGGTGCGGACGTCATTATGGTGCCCAGCCGTTTCGAACCGTGCGGTCTGACGCAGTTGTACGGCCTGAAATATGGCACGCTGCCGCTGGTCAGGCGCACCGGTGGACTGGCGGATACCGTACAGGACAGCTCGCTGGAAAACCTCGCCGACGGCGTAGCCAGCGGTTTCAGCTTCGAAGACAGCAATGCCTGGTCACTGCTGCGCGCGATTCGTCGTGCTTTTGTTTTATGGTCCCGTCCTTCACTCTGGCGTTATGTTCAGCGCCAGGCGATGGGGATGGATTTTAGTTGGCAGGTGGCAGCACAAGCCTACCGCGATCTTTATCAACGCTTGCTGTAATGAGAGATTGGGATACCGCATATGAACGCACCTTTCACCTATGCCTCACCCACGCTGACGGTTGACGCCCTCAAGCACTCAATCGCCTATAAGCTGATGTTTACCATTGGTAAAGATCCGTCGATCGCCAACAAGCATGAGTGGCTGAACGCCGCGCTGCTGGCGGTACGCGATCGCATGGTGGAGCGCTGGCTGCGCTCCAGCCGTGCGCAACTGTCGCAGGATGTGCGCCAGGTTTATTACCTGTCGATGGAGTTTCTGATGGGGCGCACGCTGGGCAATGCCTTGCTGGCGATGGGCATCTATGACGATCTCAATCAGGCGCTGGATGAGATGGGACTCGACCTCAGCGAGCTGATGGAAGAAGAGAACGATCCCGGGCTCGGCAACGGCGGTCTTGGCCGGCTGGCGGCCTGCTTCCTCGACTCGCTGGCCACGCTGGGCCTGCCCGGACGCGGCTACGGCATTCGCTACGATTACGGCATGTTCAAACAGAACATTGTTGACGGCCAGCAGCGTGAATCGCCGGATTACTGGCTGGAGTACGGCAACCCGTGGGAGTTCCAGCGCTTTAACACCCGCTACAAAGTGCGTTTTGGCGGGCGGTTGCAGCATGAAGGCAGCAGGGTGCGCTGGGTTGAGACCGAAGAGATCGTAGCAATGGCCTACGATCAGATCATCCCTGGCTTCGACACCGATGCCACCAACACGCTGCGGCTGTGGGGCGCGCAGGCCAGTAACGAAATCAACCTCGGCAAGTTCAATCAGGGCGATTACTTCGCGGCGGTGGAAGATAAAAACCACTCGGAGAACGTGTCGCGCGTGCTCTATCCCGACGACTCGACCTACTCCGGGCGCGAGCTGCGTCTGCGCCAGGAGTATTTTCTCGTCTCCGCCACGGTGCAGGATATCCTCAATCGCCACTGGCAGATGCATGAAACCTGGGACAATCTGGCCGACAAAATTGCCATCCACCTCAACGATACCCATCCGGTGCTGGCGATTCCCGAGCTGATGCGTCTGCTGATTGATGAGCACAAGTTTACCTGGGACGACGCCTTTGAAGTCACCTGTCAGGTGTTCTCGTACACCAACCATACGCTGATGAGCGAAGCGCTGGAGACCTGGCCGGTGGACATGATCGGCAAGATCCTGCCGCGTCACCTCAGCATCATTTTCGAAATCAATGACTACTTCCTGAAGACCATTCAGGACTACTATCCGGACGACTGGGATCTGATGGCGCGCATCTCGATCATCGACGAAAACGATGGTCGCCGCATCCGCATGGCGTGGCTGGCGGTGGTGGTTAGCCACAAGGTCAACGGCGTGTCGGAGCTGCACTCTAATCTGATGGTGCAGTCGCTGTTCGCCGATTTTGCCCGCCTGTTCCCGGGGCGCTTCTGCAATAAAACCAACGGCGTGACGCCGCGCCGCTGGCTGGCGCTGGCCAACCCGGCCTTGTCAGAGGTGCTGGATGACGCGATTGGCCGCACCTGGCGTACCGATCTGGCTCAGCTGAGCGAGCTGGTGCCGCACATTGACTATCCGGCGTTTATTGAACAGATCGCCGATGCCAAGTTCGCCAACAAAAAGCGCCTCGCGGAGTGGGTAGCGAAGAATATGGATATCGTGCTGGATCCGCAGGCGCTGTTCGACGTGCAGATCAAGCGTATTCACGAATACAAACGTCAGCTGCTGAACGTGCTGCACGTCATCACGCGTTACAACCGCATCAAAGCCGATCCGACCGCAGAGTGGGTGCCGCGCGTTAATATCTTCGCCGGGAAAGCGGCGTCGGCCTATTACGTCGCCAAGCACATCATTCACCTGATCAACGATGTCGCCAACGTGATCAACAACGATCCACAGGTGAAGAACAAGCTGAAGGTGGTGTTTATCCCTAACTACGGCGTCAGCCTGGCGCAGATCATCATTCCGGCGGCGGATCTCTCCGAGCAGATCTCTACCGCCGGCACCGAAGCCTCCGGCACCAGTAACATGAAGTTTGCGCTAAACGGCGCGCTGACCATCGGTACGCTGGACGGGGCCAACGTGGAGATGCGCGAGCACGTCGGCGCAGAAAATATCTTTATCTTCGGCAACACCACGCCGCAGGTGGAGAAGCTGCGCACTGAGGGCTATAACCCGCGCAAATACTATGAAGAGGATGCGGAACTGCACCAGGCGCTGACGCAAATCGCCAGCGGCGTCTTCAGCCCACAGGAGCCGGGGCGCTACCGTAACCTGTTCGACGCGCTGGTCAACTTTGGCGATCATTATCAGCTGCTGGCGGATTACCGCAGTTACGTGGATACCCAGGATAAGGTGGATAAGCTTTATCGCCAGCCGGAAGAGTGGCAGCGGCGTGCGGCGCTGAACATCGCCAATATGGGTTATTTCTCCGCCGACCGTACCATTCAGGAGTACGCGGATGAGATCTGGCATATTTCGCCGGTGAGGTTATAAACGAGGCACATTCTGTAGCGGCGCAATTCATTGCGCGGTTTTTAACAACGCGCGATAAATCGCGCCGCTACCGTTGGTGCAAACTTACTTCAGGGTAATGCTCTTCACAATCGCATCGGCATCGCTCTGCGCCTGCTGCTGATTGTCGGCGGGCAGGGTGATCTGCAGCGTCAGCAGTTTACCGTCCACCTTCGCCAGAATAACCGAGGACCAGGAGGTCTGGTTATTGGCGGAAATTACCGTATCCAGCTGCTGTGCCGGCTGGTCTTTCAGCGTCACCGCTTTGTTCGACACCACCTGCAGCTGCGGATCGCGGTTGCGCTGCTGCTGCTCCAGACGCTGAGCCAGCGCATCCAGTGCTTCACTGGTCGGATCGCCCGCAATCACGATAATCGCGCGCTGGCCGGTTTCATCGGCATACACGTGCATATTGGTGGATTCCGAACCCAGCTTGCCGCTCTTATCCGACATGCCTGCTGGCAGGCTGAAACTCAGCTTACCGTCCATCAGGTTCACCGTCTGTGCTGACTGACTGGCGCTGGCGCCGTTGCTGTTTGCCGCCGTGTCGTCTTTCTTCTGATCACACGCCGCCAGGCCTAACACCAGCAGGCCGATGCCCGCATATTTCACTAAGTTACGCATTCTTATCCCTTCGTAAGGTTTCCATCAGCCGTTATCAAAACGGAATCGGTGCTTAAAAGCAATCAGCGCTTTGTCAGGAAATCTTAGCGTGCCGTGGCGTTTCGTCTACGTTCAATTAGCCGAAATTCATCTGGCGCTGAGCCGAACGTTCCGCCAGGCGCTTAAGTGCCGCATTGAGCAGAACACCGTAAGCAGGCAGGAAGAAAACCATGCAGATCAGCACTTTGAAGCTGTAATCCACCAGCGCGATCTCCACCCAGTGGCTGGCCATGAACGGGTCCGGACTCTTATAAAAGGCGATAAAGAAGAAGGCCAGCGTATCGCTGATGTTGCCGAGGAACATGGCGCAGGCAGGCGCAATCCACCACTGCGGCAGTTTACGCAGGCGGTTAAATACGTGCACATCAAGGATCTGCCCCAGCGCATAGGCCATAAAACTGGCGCAGGCGATACGCGCCACGAACAGATTGACCTCCTGCAGCGAGGCCCAGCCCTGCCACGCGCCCTGATAAAACACGCACGACACGATGTAGGAGATAAACAGCGCCGGAATCATCACCGCAAGGATAATGCGCCGTGCCAGCGGTGCGCCAAAAATACGCACGGTGAGATCGGTGGCGAGAAAAATAAACGGGAAGCTAAACGCACCCCAGGTGGTGTGGAAGCCGAAAATCGCGACCGGCAGCTGCACCAGATAGTTACTGGAGGTAATCACCAGCAGGTGAAACAGCGACAGCCAGAATAGCGCATGCATGCGCTGACGAGCAGAAAAGTTGATCATAAAGGCCTTTTTTAAAAATGGGGTGAGGGAACCCATCCTCTTCATACTTCAGGTTTTATGTGCGTTGGCTGCGCCTGCTCACCCCAGTCACTTACTTCAGTAAGCTCCTGGGGTGAGCAGGCTTGCCGCCTTCCTAAAACCTGAATTATTTTGAGGAATTGGCAGTAACATTAAAAAATCGGACGGCATCTTAGCGTGTTGCGCAACAAATGCAATGGTTAATTTTAACGCAATCGTTCTCGCCTTGCGCGCGCGCTGTAGCGCGTTAGAATGAGCGCCCACCCTGAATAAAGACAGAGAATCATGAGCGATCCTTTTTCCGCTGCGGACCATACGCTTGATGCGCTTGGGCTACGCTGCCCGGAGCCGGTGATGATGGTGCGCAAAACCGTGCGTACCATGCAGGCGGGCGAAACGTTGTTGATTATCGCCGACGATCCGGCGACCACGCGTGATATTCCCGGCTTCTGCCGGTTCATGGAGCATCAGCTGCTGGCACAGCAGACCGAGAGCCTGCCGTACCAGTATCTGATCCAGAAAGGCGCGGATGCCTGATCGCGGCATCCGCCCGCCTCAGCGCTGACGCAGCAGGCGCAGCGCGTTGGCGGTGACCAGCGCGGTAGCGCCGGAATCGGCCAGCACCGCCAGCCACAGGCCGGTAAAGCCGAGCAGCGTGGTGACGAGGAAAATCGCCTTCAGCCCCAGCGCCAGCGCAATATTCTGACGGATAATGGCGCGCGTGCGCCGTGCCAGCTGCACGGTGCGCGGCAGAATCGCCAGGTTATTCTGCGTCAGCGCCGCATCGGCCGCTTCCAGCGCCACATCGGTGCCGCTGCCCATGGCAATCCCCAGCGTCGCGGCCTTCATGGCTGGCGCATCGTTGATGCCATCACCGACCATCGCCAGCGGCTGCTGTTCGCCCAGTTCACGCACGGCAGCCACCTTATCCGCAGGCAACAGACCGGCGCGACAGCTGATGCCGAGTTCGGCGGCAAGCGCGGCGGCGGCGCGCGGATTATCGCCGGTCAGCATCACGCTGCGAATCCCCAGCGCCTGCAGCGCCGCCAGCGCACTGCGCGCCTCCTCACGCAGCCGATCCTGCAGCGCCAGCAGCCCGAGCGGCTGTGCGTCGCGCAGCAGCACCACCACGGTTTTGCCCTGTGCCTCCAGCTGCGCAATCTGCTGCTGCTGCGCGTCACTCAGCGCCGCCGCATCACGCGGCGCCAGCAGCTGGTGCATCACGCCGTCAATCTGCGCGCGAATGCCGCTGCCGGCCAGCGTTTGCTGATGCTGCG
Source organism: Pantoea sp. Pa-EAmG (assembly GCF_030024295.1). Taxonomy (NCBI): domain Bacteria; kingdom Pseudomonadati; phylum Pseudomonadota; class Gammaproteobacteria; order Enterobacterales; family Erwiniaceae; genus Pantoea; species Pantoea sp. Pa-EAmG. Next base: position 62,453 of record NZ_JASEWO010000002.1, on the reverse strand, counting down.
CCGGTGGAATCACCTGCTGCTGGCGCTGCGCTTCCGCCACTATCGCCCGCGCCAGCGGATGGCCGGAGCCCTGCTCAATGGCGGCCGCGAGGCTAAGCAGCTGCTGTTGGGGCTCCGCGCCAAACGGCTGCACGTCGGTGACCTGTGGTTTACCGGCGGTCAGGGTGCCGGTTTTATCAAACGCCAGGGCCTGCACCCGGCTGAGGCGTTCCAGCGCCGCGCCGCCTTTAATCAGCGCGCCCTGGCGAGCCGCCGCTGCCAGGCCGGAAGTGATGGCGGCTGGCGTGGAGATCACCAGCGCGCACGGGCAGCCAATCAGCAGCAGCGTCAGCCCTTTGTAGATCCACGGCAGCCAGGCGCCCAATCCGAGCAGCGGCGGCAGCACCATCACCAGCAGCGCCAGCAGCATGATGGCCGGCGTGTAGAGGCGGCTGAAGCGGTCAATAAAACGCTCCACCGGCGCGCGGTGGCTTTCGGCCTCTTCAATCAGCTGCAGAATGCGGTCGATAGCGCTGTGGCCCGGCTGTGAGGTCACGCGCAGCGTCACCAGCCGATCCACGCTGGTGGCACCTGCCATCACAGCATCGCCCGGCTGATGCGCCACCGGTAGCGATTCGCCGGTCAGCGCGCTCTCATCAAAGCTGGCGCTGACGTGCAGCAGCTCGGCATCGGCGGGCAGCCGACCGCCTGCCGCCACCTCAATCACATCGCCGGGCTGCAGCGCCGCCAGTGCCACCTGCTCACGCTGTGCGCCATTGACGCGCGTGGCGGTGTCCGGACGCAGCGCCATCAGCGCGGTGACGCCACGGCGTGCCCGCGCGGCGGCATAAGCTTCCAGCCGTTCTCCCAGCTGGAACAGCAGCAGCACCATGGCGGCTTCGGCGTGGGCGCCAATCACCAGCGCACCCGCGGCGGCCAGAGTCATCAAAGTTTCGATGCTGAACGGTGAGCCGCTGCGTATGGCCTGCCACGCGCTGCGCGCTACCGGTGCCAGACCGACCAGCGTGGTAAGCACAAACAGGCGATCGCCCCACAGCGGCGTGAGCTGGCTCAGCAGCCAGCTGGCGATCATCAACAGCGTGAGCAGCATGAGCGCCGCATTATCGCGCCAGCGGCGCGCCGCCGGTGCCGGGCTGTCTTTAGAAATCAGGCTAAAGCCGGCGTCATTAACGGCCTGTTCGATAGCGGGACGAATATCGCTGTTCGCCTCCACCAGCAGATTTTCACTGGCGAATATCACCCGCGCGCTGGCGACCTGCGGCAGCTTTTGCACGGCGGTTTCGATTTTGCGGGCGCAGCTCGGGCAGTCCATGCCGGCAATCTGCCAGCGGAACTGGTATGACGCGGACGTGCGCCTGTCGCTGTCGGCGTCGCCGCCGGGGCTGTCGTCATCGCTGTTGCAGCAGCCGCAATCGCTGGACGCGGCGACAGGCTGAACGGCGGAAATTGTCAGGGATGCAGGCTGAACGCTGCGTACCGCGCACAGCGGTCTGGGCTGACGGTGTGATTTGCCACAGCGGCAAGAGTGGGCATGTTGATGCATGTGACCTCCGGTTGCAGAAGCGGGCCGTTGCCCGCAGTCTGCATGCTACACTCTGGAGTGGACTCCAGAGTCAAGCGGTGAGGTCACTTTTTTCAGTACAGCCACAGCGAACGCACAATCATGAAGTGACCGGCGAAGTAGCAGGCGGCAACGATGGCGCTGTCAGCACTGAAGCGGCGGCGATAGTGCGAGATAAACCACACGATGTTAGCCAGCAACAGCAGCACGGCACCCACCAGCAGCGAGAAACTGTAATCGGTCGGACGGAAGAAGTAATTTTCCGCCGCCATCCAGTTCATCACCAGCGTCATACCAATCAGCGTACAGATCGGCCAGCGCAGCGTATCCAGTTTTGACCAGATAATGGCGATCACGATGATACCAATCACCAGGAAGGTGAGCGGAATCGGCCAGAAGAAGCTCATGGTCATGTGCGCGGCAAAGCTGATGGTGTACAGCAGATGCGAAAGGAAAAAGGCGCCGAGCGCATACAGCATCTGCTGACGCGGCAGCAGGGTTAACGCATCGCCCACCAGCGTGGCGACCAGGCCAGCCAGAATCAGGTAGTCGGTGGTGTTAAGCGTGGGAGCCTGCCACGCCCAGGCAACCAGCAACAGCAGCGTAACGGGTTTGAACAGCCAGCGCTGCCACTGCGGGCCGCGGTAGGAGGCATCGACATACAGCCAACCGGAAAAAAGCACTGCAAGGAAAGACCAAAGCATTTTTTCTCCCTTTTGTGAACGTGTCGCCCACATTGATGAATTTTCCCAAAATCGCGATCTCAGTTTAAGTTACTGGCGGCAAATGTGACAATCGGGCAACTCTGGTTGTATGCTTTGGCGTCTTTTATCTGTTAACCCCCGACGTAAAGTGCGAGAGAAAACATGAGCAAACCACCGCTAATCTTTTTTATCGTCCTGGCTGTAATTGCCATCCTGGCAACCCGTCAGTTTATCAAGCAGCGCCGCGAAGCCGCGGTCAACGACGCTTCACCGGTGCGCTCAATGAGTGTGGAAGTGAAAACCAAGCGAGAGTTTCCGGCCCCCAATCGCCGTTCGCGTCAGCGCGAAGAGATTGTGGCGGAAGAGATGAAGTATGAAGCCTGGTTCCATCCGCTGAACGGCGCCGGTGATTTTAAGGTCAACGTCAGCGCCAGCGATTATCACCAGATGGACAAAGGCGTGAAGGGCGAGCTGAAAATGCAGGGCACGCGCTTTGTCAGCTTTACCCCGGCGCAATAGACGCTAAAGCGCACGGGGCTGAAGCCGCGCGCGCTGCCTTGCGTTACGACGGATAGTGCTTTTTCTGCCACGCCAGCAGTTCAAATACGCCAAAGAAGAAGATTTTCGCCTGCGTGGCGCGGCTCAGCTTTGGCGCTTCCTTTGGTTGCGTGGCACGCAGCAGCACCAGCTGCAGGCCGTGCATCACCACCATAAAGAACAGCGCAACATGGACAAAGTAGCGCAGCGGCGTCGGGAAGGGATGCACCAGGTTAAGCAGCAGAAATGCCCAGACGCAAATCATCAGCAAACGTCCCAGATTAAGCCACATCATCGGTCTCCTGTTGGCGTTGATAGAGGCGATAGGCCACCTGACCGGCAATCTTCTCGCGATACAGATCCCAGTTAGCCGGTGCCAGCGGGGTGCCGTGCTCCACTTCGCTTTCAACATAAATCAGCGCGTGGGCGGCGAGCCAGCCATTGTTCTCCAGCAACGTCAGTGTCTCCTGCAGCAGGCCTTTGCGGAACGGCGGATCAACAAACACCACGTCGAATGGCTCGCCGGGCTGGCTCAGCCACTGCAGCGTATTGGTCTGGACGACGCTGGCGTTGGTGGCACGCAGCGTGTGCAGGTTTTGCGTCAGCTGCTGCGCCACGTGACGTTCCAGTTCCAGCAGGGTTGCGGAGGCGGCATGGCGCGACAGCGCTTCTAAGCCCAGCGCGCCGCTGCCGGCATAGCAATCGAGGCAGCGCGCCTGCTGGATATCCGGCGCCAGCCAGTTGAATAGCGTTTCACGCACGCGATCGGTGGTCGGGCGCAGGCCGGCGCTGTCCGGCACCGGCAATTTGCGGCCGCGCCACTGTCCGCCAATCAGGCGAATCTGGCCTGCCGCGCCGCTGTTGCGGGGGGATTTACTCATTTCGCTCACAACTCGTCATAATTTGTTGCGTAGTTTAACGGGCGTGGCAGGCAGAAGAAACGTAAAAAAGGGTGCTGTGGTGCGCTGGCTGGAAAGTGTTAGACTACTGAGTTGATATGGCGCGCGTAATTGCCTGATTTTTACGCCGCTCGCGAACAAAAAATTGAATTTTTTATCCCCTGGGAACAGCGTGCTACCGGGAATAAGCCATCGAGGAGTGTGGTCACACAATGGCAAAAGAGAAAAAACGCGGCTTTTTTTCCTGGCTGGGCTTTGGCAAAGAAGAGCAGCAGCCAGCGGAAGAGCAGGCGCAGCAGCAGCCGACCGATCAACCGGCACCCGCCGCTGAAGAGAGCGCGTTAGCAAGCGCCGAAGCGCAGGCCGCCGAAACCGTGATCGTCACCGAACAGGTGGCAGAGCAGCAGGCTGAATCACCGGTTCACGCCGACGCGGCAAGGCATCCCGTCGCGAAAGCAGAATCCGAATCCGACGCTAACGCTGATGATGCAGAAACCACGGCGGTCAGCGCGATTGAAGAAGAGGTATTGCCGGAAGATCATCCGCAGCCGGAGGCGATGCCGGTTGAAGAGGAGCCGCAGGCTGAAGAACTGATTATTGAAGCACCGGTGTTATCTGAGAAACCTCAGCCAGAAGCCGCCGAGGACGCAGACGCACCGCTGAGCGATGAAGAGCTGGAAGCGCTGGCGTTAGCGGAAACCTACGCTGAAGACGCGGCCGAAGAGAGCACGGCGCCAGACACCGTGAGCGATCTGCCGCTGGCGGCCGCGCCGATTGTGGCCCAGGAGCAGGAGCGCCCCACTAAAGAGGGCTTCTTTGCCCGCCTGAAACGCAGCCTGGTTAAAACGCGTGAAAACCTTGGCTCCGGCTTTATCAGCCTGTTCCGCGGCAAGAAAATCGATGACGAGCTGTTTGAAGAGCTGGAAGAGCAGCTGCTGATTGCCGACGTCGGCGTGGAAACCACGCGCCGCATCATCACCAGCCTGACGCAGCAGGCCAGCCGTAAACAGCTGCGCGATGCCGAAGCACTGTATGGCCTGCTGAAGGCCGAAATGGCCGGCATTCTGGAAAAGGTTGATGCCCCGCTGGATGTGGCGGGCAAAACGCCGTTCGTTATCCTGATGGTTGGCGTTAACGGCGTGGGCAAAACCACTACCATCGGTAAGCTGGCGCGTCAGTATCAGGCACAGGGCAAGTCCGTCATGCTGGCGGCGGGTGACACCTTCCGCGCGGCGGCGGTGGAACAGCTGCAGGTGTGGGGCCAGCGCAACAATATTCCGGTCGTCGCCCAGCACACCGGCGCGGATTCCGCATCGGTGATTTTTGACGCCATCCAGGCGGCAAAATCGCGCCACGTTGACGTGCTGATCGCTGATACTGCCGGACGCCTGCAGAACAAAGCGCACCTGATGGAAGAGCTGAAAAAAATCACCCGCGTGATGAAGAAGCTGGACGAAGACGCGCCGCATGAGGTGATGCTGACGCTCGACGCCAGCACCGGCCAGAACGCCATCAGCCAGGCGAAGCTGTTCCACGAAGCGGTCGGCCTGACCGGCATCACCCTGACCAAGCTTGACGGCACCGCAAAAGGTGGCGTGATCTTCTCGGTTGCCGATCAGTTTGGCATTCCGATTCGTTATATCGGTGTCGGGGAAGGCATCGAAGATTTACGGCCGTTTAAGGCCGCCGATTTTATTGAGGCACTGTTTGCCCGAGAGGAATAATTGGCATGATTCGCTTTGAAGAGGTCAGTAAGGCTTATCTGGGAGGACGCCAGGCGCTACAGGGCGTGGATTTCCATCTGCGTCCCGGTGAGATGGCGTTCCTGACCGGCCACTCAGGGGCGGGGAAAAGTACCTTACTGAAGCTGATTTGTGGCATTGAGCGCCCGAGCGCCGGGCAGATCTGGTTCAGCGGTCACGATATTTCCCGGCTGCGTCACAGCGAAGTGCCTTTTCTGCGCCGCCAGATCGGCATGATTTTCCAGGATCACCACCTGCTGATGGATCGTTCGGTCTACGACAACGTGGCGATCCCGCTGATTATTTCCGGCGCCAGCGGCGAGGATATTCGCCGTCGCGTGTCGGCGGCGCTGGACAAAGTCGGCCTGCTCGACAAAGCAAAAAGTTATCCGATTCAGCTCTCTGGCGGTGAACAGCAGCGCGTCGGCATTGCCCGCGCGGTAGTGAATAAACCGGCGGTGCTGCTGGCGGATGAACCGACCGGTAACCTCGATAACGCGCTGTCAGAAGATATTTTGCGCCTGTTTGAAGAGTTCAACCGCGTGGGCGTTACGGTACTGATGGCGACGCACGACATCGGGCTGATCGCACGCCGCAATTATCGCGTGATGACGCTTAATCAGGGACGTCTGCACGGAGGCCACGATGGTCAATAAACGTAACAAGCGTCCGGCTGCGCCGAAAGCGGCGAAGCAGCCGTCAAAGAGCAAAGCGCTGAAGGGCGGCTGGCAGGAGCAGTGGCGCTACGCGTGGCGCGGTACGCTGTCCGACATGTATCGTCAGCCGCTGGCGACGCTGCTGACGGTAATGGTGATCGCGATTTCGCTGACGCTGCCCAGCGTGTGCTACATGGTGTGGAAAAACGTCAGCCAGGCCGCCGCGCAGTGGTATCCGGCGCCGCAGCTGACGGTTTACCTCGACAAAGCGCTGGATGACACGGCGGCAGAGAACGTGACCGCCGAGCTGAAAAAGCTCGATGGCGTTGACAAGGTGAACTACCTGACGCGTGAAGAGGCGCAAAGCGAGTTCCGCAACTGGTCCGGCTTTGGTGGTGCGATGGATATGCTGGAGCAGAACCCGCTGCCGGCGGTGGCGATCATCACGCCGAAGCTGAACTTCCAGAACTCCGATACCATGGCCAATCTGCGCGATCGCGTGGCGAAAGTGCAGGGCGTGGATGAAGTGCGCATGGATGATAGCTGGTTTGCGCGTTTAGCCGCACTCACCGGGCTGGTGGGGCAGGTGGCGTCAATGATCGGCCTGCTGATGGTGGTGGCGGTGTTCCTGGTGATTGGCAACAGCGTGCGCCTGAGCATTTTTGCCCGGCGCGACACCATCAACGTGCAGAAGCTGATTGGCGCGACCGATGGCTTTATTCTGCGGCCTTTCCTCTACGGCGGCGCGCTGCTCGGTTTCAGCGGTGCGGTGCTGTCGCTGATTCTGTCGGAAGTACTGGTGCTGCGCCTGCAATCAGTGGTGGCGCAGGTCGCCTCGGTGTTCGGCACCAGCTTCGCGCTGGAGGGCTTTTCGTGGGATGAAGGTCTGCTGCTGCTGTTAATCGCGGCCATCATCGGCTGGATTGCCGCGTGGCTGGCGACAGTGCAACATTTACGTCGTTTTACGCCGCAGTAACCCATAGCAACGATTTTTTGATATACTCTTCCTCTGCTGCCGACGACCTGGGAGCAGAGGATTTCTCCGATTTCCCCCGCCGTCATCTGTGTGTAAAATATTCACTGCTATAATTGAACTTGTGGATAACTTTGACGTCCAAGTAGCACAGATTGCTTTTGGTTTTCACGCGTCGTTGACATAATGTAACGGCTGCGCAGGGAAACGAGCAGCAAGTCCATTGAATTTGTGAGGGTTTGAATGACCAAAGAAATGCAAACTTTAGCGATTGCGCCTCTGGGTAACCTGGAATCATACGTCCGGGCTGCCAATAACTGGCCGGTATTAACGGCAGAAGAGGAGAAAGCATTAGCGGAGAAACTGCATTACCAGGGCGATCTGGATGCAGCTAAGACGCTGATCCTGTCTCACCTGCGCTTTGTTGTTCATATCGCTCGTAACTATTCCGGTTACGGCCTGCCGCAGGCGGACCTGATCCAGGAAGGTAACATCGGCCTGATGAAGGCGGTGCGTCGCTTCAACCCGGAAGTCGGGGTGCGTCTGGTGTCATTTGCCGTACATTGGATCAAAGCGGAGATTCACGAGTACGTGCTGCGTAACTGGCGTATCGTGAAAGTTGCCACCACCAAAGCACAGCGCAAACTGTTCTTTAACCTGCGTAAAACCAAGCAGCGTCTCGGCTGGTTCAATCAGGATGAAGTCGAAATGGTGGCGCGCGAGCTGGGTGTCAGCAGCAAAGACGTGCTGGAAATGGAGTCGCGCATGGCGGCCCAGGATATGACCTTCGACATGTCGTCTGATGACGATGCGGGCGAAGGCAAGCCGATGGCACCGGTGCTGTATCTGCAGGATAAAACCTCTGACTTTGCCGACGGCATTGAAGAGGATAACTGGGATGCGCACGCCGCTGACAAGCTGAGCGATGCAATGCTGAGCCTGGATGAGCGTAGCCAGCACATTATCCGCGCCCGCTGGCTGGATGATGACAACAAAACCACGCTGCAGGAGCTGGCCGACCAGTACGGTGTGTCTGCCGAGCGCGTGCGTCAGCTGGAAAAGAACGCCATGAAGAAACTGCGTATGGCGATTGAAGCCTGATTAACGGCTGACAGATAAATGGGGCGACCAGCGGGTCGCCCTTTTTTATGCGCGTAATAACCGGCGATGACTTATGACCTGTGCGGATTACAGCACGGTCGCCATGAATGGCGACCCTACAGGACACGCATGCATAGGCATCGTTAATCACGATCCCACGCAATCTGTACACTCGTCCTGCGCATTCATGCGCACCGCTCTGCACGGCGTAAAATCGCCGCTTAACGCACCCACCCGTCGCTCTGCGCGCGGAAACCACACGCCTGCATAAACGCCGCGCGTACGCGCTGATCGTCTTCGCCGTCATCGGCAACCCACCAGTGATCCAGCGCGCTGTTCTGCGCTATCGTCTCTTCCAGCAGATATTGCCCTACGCCGCGCCGCCGCGTGACTTCACGCACTTCCAGCTGCGTAATCTTGCCCAGCGTACCGCGAATCTCCAGCCGCAGCGCGCCAAGCAGGCGATCGTTAAAGCGCGCTGCATACAGCCGCTGCGCTTCACTGAGGCTGGCTTCCAGCTGCGCGATATCCTGCTGCGGCCAGACTTTGGCTAAATCCAGTCGATCCTGCGGCGTCAGCGTGCTGATGCGCTGAATAGTGAGCTTCATAACCCTTACCTGTACTGGCAGAAAGGCCTTAGTGTAGCGAATTTAGACAGTCAGAGCGCTGTCACTTTTTTGCGATGAAAAGAGGTCAAATGCCAGCCACTTTGCCAGGATTGTGGAGTAAGCCAGCATCGATCGCTGAAAAAGCCAGCATAACGCGCTGGCCTGGTGGTGAAAAACCGGCCATAAAAACCAGAGTAATCTGCTGTTCCCGTCAGCTTTTACTGAATATGTCAGTTGATTTACAGAAGAAAGTTCCTGTTTAATAACCTGAAAAATAAAGCCTTATTACCAATAAATGCCAAAAAAGAGCGCTAACTCATTATTCTAAAATCAGTTTTCCTCTTTGACTGGCAGAAAATAAACCAAACACAACGACACACGACACAACAGATGGGGAAGTTCGCATGAAAATGAGTAAAGGACGCGCATTACTGGCGGGTTGCGTAGCGCTGGCGATGAGCCATGCGGTACTGGCGAAAGACATCAAAATTGCGATTGTCGGTGCGGCAACCGGCCCGGTGGCGCAGTACGGTGACATGCAGTTCACCGGTGCGGCCCAGGCGATTAAGGACATCAACGCCAAAGGCGGCGTAAACGGTGACAAGCTGGTCGGCGTAGAATATGACGACGCCTGTGACCCGAAACAGGCGGTTGCGGTGGCCAACAAAGTGGTCAATGACGGCATCAAATACGTTATCGGCCACCTGTGCTCCTCCTCCACTCAGCCGGCATCAGACATTTATAACGATGAAGGCATTCTGATGATCACCCCGGCGGCTACCGCGCCTGAACTGACCGCGCGCGGCTATGCCGACGTGATGCGTACCACCGGTCTGGATTCCGATCAGGGCCCGACCGCTGCCAACTACATCCTCGATCAGATCAAACCAAAACGTATTGCCGTGGTGCATGACAAGCAGCAGTACGGTCAGGGCCTGGCGGAATCCGTGCAGAAAACCCTGAAGGCGAAAGGCGGCAACGTGGTGCTGTTCGAAGGGATCACCGCTGGCGATAAAGACTTCTCCACGCTGATTGCGCGCCTGAAGAAAGAGAACGTCGATTTCGTTTACTACGGCGGTTACTACCCGGAACTGGGCCAGATTCTGCGTCAGGCCAAAACCGCCGGTCTGAAAGCCGGCTTTATGGGACCAGAAGGGGTCGGCAACGCTTCCCTGTCTAACATCGCGGGTGACGCCTCTGAAGGCCTGTACGTGACGCTGCCGAAGCGCTACGACCAGCTGCCAGACAACAAAGCGATTGTGGACGCGATCAAAGCCAACAGCGCATCAAACCGCAAAGATCCAACCGGCCCGTTCGTCTGGACCACCTATGCGGCTATTCAGTCACTGGTGGCGGGCATTGAGCGCAGCAAAAGCGATGAGCCTGATGCGATTGCTAAAAACCTGAAAGAGGGTGCGCCGGTACCCACCGTGATGGGTAACCTGAGCTGGGACCAGAAGGGCGATCTGAAGGGCTTCGAATTTGGCGTCTTCAAATGGCACAAAGACGGTTCTTCTACCGCAGTTAAGTAAGCACGCTCCTGAATTGTCCCTCTCCTGATGGGCGAGGGCAGGGTGCGGCACCGCGCGCACGCGCTGAATGAGGCGCTGCGACGCGGTGCTCTCACCCTAACCCGGTGCCGAACGCACCGGGGATTTCCCGTTTACATGCAGGTCCTCACTATGTCCGAGCAGTTTCTCTATTTCATTCAGCAGATGTTCAACGGGGTCACCCTCGGGAGCACTTACGCGCTGATCGCCATTGGTTACACCATGGTTTACGGCATCATCGGCATGATCAACTTCGCCCACGGCGAGGTGTACATGATCGGCAGTTATGTCTCCTTTATCGTGATTGCCGCCCTGATGATGATGGGTATCGACACCTCGTGGCTGATGATTGCTGCCGGGTTCGTGATGGCGGTGATTATCTCCAGCGCCTATGGCTGGAGCATTGAGCGCGTGGCGTATAAGCCGGTGCGCTCCTCCAAACGCCTGATCGCGCTGATCTCGGCGATTGGTATGTCGATCTTTCTGCAGAACTACGTCAGCCTGACGCAGGGCTCGCGCGATCTGGCGCTGCCCAGCCTGATCACCGGCCAGTGGACGTTGGGTGAGAGCAACGGCTTTGCCGCCACGCTCACCACCATGCAGCTGGTTATCTGGGTCGTCACCTTCCTCGCGATGCTGGCGCTGACGCTGTTCATTCGCTATTCGCGCATGGGCCGCGCCTGCCGTGCCTGCGCTGAAGACCTGAAAATGGCCAGCCTGCTGGGCATCAACACCGACCGCGTCATCTCACTGACCTTTGTGATCGGCGCAGCGATGGCGGCCGTGGCTGGCGTGCTGCTGGGGCAGTTTTACGGCTCCATCAACCCGTTCATCGGCTTTATGGCCGGCATGAAAGCCTTTACCGCGGCGGTACTGGGCGGCATCGGCAGCATTCCGGGCGCGATGATTGGCGGCCTGGTGCTGGGCATTGCGGAAGCGCTGACATCAGCCTATCTGTCGACCGAATATAAAGACGTGGTGTCGTTCGCGCTGCTGATCGTGGTGCTGCTGGTGATGCCAACCGGTATCCTGGGCCGTCCGGAGGTGGAGAAAGTATGAAACGCCTCGGTCTGGTTAACGCCGTGGTCTCCACGGTGATGCTGCTGGTACTCGCCAGCTTCTTTATGGGTATGCGCCTCGATCTCGACGGCACCAAACTGGTGGTGGCGAATGCGGGCGCCGTGCGCTGGAACTGGATCTTCCTCGGCTGCGCAGTGGTGTTTGTGTTCCAGCTGCTGCGTCCGCTGTTGCAGGGCAAGTTCAAGCGCAGTGGCAAAGGGCTGGTGCTGCCGGGTTTTGACGGTTCGACACCAAAACAAAAGCTGCTGATGCTGCTGGTGATTGTTGCCGCCGTTGCCTGGCCCTTCTTCGTGTCGCGCGGCAGCGTGGATATTGCCACCCTGACGCTGATCTACGTGATGCTCGGCCTCGGCCTGAATGTGGTGGTGGGCCTGTCCGGCCTGCTGGTGCTGGGCTACGGCGGCTTTTACGCCATCGGTGCTTACACCTTTGCGCTGCTGAATCACTATTACGGTTTTGGCTTCTGGGAAAGTCTGCCGCTGGCCGGCATTGTTGCCGGTGCCTTTGGCCTCCTGCTGGGCTTCCCGGTGCTGCGGCTGCGCGGTGACTATCTGGCGATTGTGACGCTCGGCTTTGGTGAGATCGTGCGTATTCTGCTGCTGAACAGCACATCAATCACTGGCGGTCCCAATGGAATCGCGCAGATTCCCAAGCCGAGCCTGTTTGGTATTGAATTTGGCCGGCGCGTCAGTGAAGGCGGCTGGACCACCTTCCACGATCTGACGGGCCTGGCGTACGATCCCAATCACCGCGTGATTTTCCTTTATCTGGTGGCGCTGCTGCTGGTGGTGCTGACGCTGTTCGTCATTAACCGTCTGCTGCGCATGCCGCTGGGCCGCGCGTGGGAAGCGTTGCGTGAAGATGAGATCGCCTGCCGCTCGCTCGGTCTCAGTCCGACGCGCATCAAGCTGACGGCCTTTACAATCAGCGCGGTGTTCGCCGGTTTCGCCGGTACGCTGTTTGCCGCGCGTCAGGGCTTTGTCAGCCCGGAATCTTTCACCTTTGTCGAGTCCGCGTTTGTGCTGGCGATTGTGGTGCTGGGCGGCATGGGTTCGCAGCTGGCGGTGATCCTGGCCGCGATTCTGCTGGTGGTGTCGCGCGAGCTGATGCGTGATTTGAACGAGTACAGCATGCTGGTGCTCGGTGGGTTGATGGTGCTGATGATGATCTGGCGTCCGCAGGGGCTGCTGCCGATGAAGCGTCCGCACCTGAAGCTGAAACAAGCAAAACAAGGAGAGCAGGCATGAGTCAGCCTTTATTAGCCGTTGAAGGCCTGATGATGCGCTTCGGCGGCCTGCTGGCCGTCAACAACGTGGCGCTGGAACTGCATCCGCAGGAGATCGTCTCGCTGATTGGCCCGAACGGGGCGGGGAAAACCACGGTATTCAACTGCCTGACCGGTTTCTATAAGCCAACGGGCGGCACCATCAAACTGCGCGATCAGCCATTGCAGGGCCTGCCGGGGCAGAAGATTGCGCGCATGGGCGTGGTGCGAACTTTCCAGCACGTGCGCCTGTTCCGTGAGATGACGGTGATTGAAAACCTGCTGGTGGCGCAGCATCAGCATCTGAAAAGCGGCGTGTTCTCCGGGCTGTTTAAAACCCCGGCGTTCCGGCGCGGCGAGAGCGAAGCGCTGGACCGCGCGGCCAGCTGGCTGGAGCGCATTGGCCTGCTGGAACTGGCTAACCGCCAGGCCGGCAATCTGGCTTACGGCCAGCAGCGCCGGCTGGAGATCGCCCGCTGCATGGTGACGCGTCCGGAAATCCTGATGCTCGACGAACCGGCCGCCGGCCTCAACCCGCGCGAAACGCACGAGCTGGATGAGCTGATCGCTGAACTGCGCGGCGAACACAAGGTGACGGTGTTGCTGATTGAACACGATATGAAACTGGTGATGGGCATTTCTGACCGTATTTATGTGGTGAATCAGGGAACGCCGCTGGCCAACGGTACGCCGGAAGAAGTGCGTAACAACCCGGATGTGATCCGTGCTTATTTAGGTGAGGCGTAACATGGCGAACCCGATTTTAACTTTACAGGGTATCAGTGCGCACTATGGCCCGATCCAGGCACTGCATAACATCAATCTGCACATCAGTCAGGGCGAAATCGTGACGCTGATTGGCGCTAACGGCGCGGGTAAAACCACGCTGCTCGGGACGCTGTGTGGCGAGCCGCGCGCCACCAGCGGCACCATCACCTTTGATGGCAAAACGATTACCGACTGGCAGACGGCAAAAATCATGCGTGAAGCGATTGCCATCGTACCGGAAGGCCGGCGCGTATTTTCGCGCATGACGGTGGAAGAGAACCTAGCGATGGGCGGCTTTTTCGCGACGCGTCAGCAGTATCAGGAGCGCATTGAGCGCGTTTATCAGCTGTTCCCCCGGCTGGCGGAGCGCAAAGTGCAGCGCGCCGGCACCATGTCCGGCGGTGAGCAGCAGATGCTGGCGATTGGCCGCGCGCTCATGAGCCAGCCGCGCCTGTTGCTGCTGGACGAGCCGTCGCTGGGTCTGGCGCCGATCATTATCCAGCAGATTTTCGACACCATCGAACAGCTACGTAAAGAGGGCATGACCATCTTCCTCGTCGAGCAGAACGCCAACCAGGCGCTTAAGCTGGCCGATCGCGGTTACGTGCTGGAGAACGGCCACGTGGTGCTGGAGGATAGCGGTGAAGCGTTGTTGTCCAATGAAGCGGTGAGAAGCGCGTATTTAGGCGCCTGACCTGGCTTACTTGTCAGATTGCGGTTGGGCAGTGCTCGCCATCCTCACGTACTACATGTACGCTGCGGTGGCTGCGCGCTGTCCGCCCGTAATCTGACTGCGCCGCCGACGGTCATTAACCGGAGTGCGGAATAACAAATAATTCCCACCCACTTACACTCCATCGCCCCTGCGCTTATCCCGTCACACTCCCGTCATAATCCTGTTATTTTTCCGTCATTTCCTCGTGTCATGTTACTTCGCGAACAAAAAATGCGTGATATCGCGCGCGCCACAAGCACAGGAAACCCTTATGTCCGCTTTTACGCTTCGTCCCCGCCTGATGAGTCTGCTGCTCGGTCTGGCGATCAGCGGTAATGCGCTGGCTGCTACCGAAATCCCTTTCTGGCACTCAATGGAAGGCGAGTTAGGCAAAGAAGTCGATTCTCTGGCACAGCGTTTTAACCAGGCTCACCCGGATTACAAAATCGTTCCGACCTACAAAGGCAACTACGAGCAGAGCCTGGCTGCGGGTATCGCTGCGGTGCGCAGCGGTAAGGCACCGGCCATTCTGCAGGTTTACGAAGTGGGCACCGCCACCATGATGGCCTCTAAAGCCATCGTGCCGGTGCATGAAGTGTTTAAAGACGCCGGCGTGCCGATGGACCCGAAACAGTTTGTTCCTGCGGTTGCCGGTTACTACAGCGACAGCAACGGCCAGCTGATCTCACAGCCGTTTAACAGCTCCACGCCGGTGCTGTACTACAACAAAGACGCGTTCAAAAAAGCCGGTCTTAACCCGGATCAGCCACCGAAAACCTGGCAGGCGCTGGCGCAGGATGCCGCCGCGCTGCGTAAAGCCGGCATGAGCTGCGGCTATGCCAGCGGCTGGCAGGGCTGGATTCAGATCGAAAACTTCAGCGCCTGGCATGGCCTGCCGGTTGCCACCAAAAACAACGGCTTTGACGGTACCGACGCGGTGCTGGAGTTCAACAAACCCGTGCAGGTGCGCCACATCCAGCTGCTGGAAGAGATGAATAAGAAAGGTGATTTCACTTACTTTGGCCGTAAAGATGAGTCGACGTCCAAGTTCTATAACGGCGACTGCGGTATCACCACCGCCTCATCCGGTTCGCTGGCCGACATTAAGCATTACGCCAAATTCAACTTTGGCGTGGGCATGATGCCGTACGATGACACTGTGCCGAACGCACCGCAGAACGCCATTATCGGTGGCGCCAGCCTGTGGGTGATGAAAGGCAAAGATGCAGCGACTTATAAAGGTGCGGCGGAGTTCATGAAGTTCCTCGCCCAGCCGGATATCGCGGCAGAATGGCACCAGAAAACCGGTTATCTGCCGATCACCACCGCGGCTTATGAGCTGACCAAACAGCAGGGCTTCTATGACAAAAACCCGGGCGCGGACATCGCCACGCGGCAGATGCTGAATAAAGATCCGCTGCCGTTCACCAAAGGGATGCGTCTGGGCAACATGCCGCAGATTCGTACCATCGTCGACGAAGAGCTGGAAGGCGTGTGGACCGGAAAACAGTCGCCACAGGCAGCGCTGGACAACGCGGTGAAACGCGGCAACGAACTGCTGCGTCGCTTTGAACAGCAAGTGAAGTAACTCCGTAATGGCGGGATGGACGGGTAAGTCCGTCCCGCTGTCTCATTCTGACGAGCCTGCTATGTCCTCATCATCACGTCCGGTTTTCCGCGCCCGTTTGTTGCCGTATCTGCTGGTGGCACCGCAACTGGCGATCACCGCGATCTTTTTTCTCTGGCCCGCCGGAGAGGCGCTGTGGTACTCGCTGCAAAGCATCGATCCGTTTGGCATCTCCAGCACCTTTGTTGGCCTTGATAACTTCCGCCGCCTGTTCAGTGACGACTACTACCTTGATTCGTTCTGGACCACCCTCGTGTTTAGCGCGCTGGTGACGGTATGCGGCATGACATTCTCGCTGCTGCTGGCGGCACTGGTGGATTACGTTATCCGGCTGAAAAAGCTCTATCAGACGCTGCTGCTGCTGCCCTATGCGGTGGCGCCGGTAGTTGCGGCGGTGCTATGGATGTTCCTGTTCAATCCGGGGCTGGGGCTGTTCAGCCATCTGCTGAACCAGCTTGGCTACAACTGGAACTATGCGCAGAACAGCGGTCAGGCGATGTTCCTGATTGTACTTGCGTCGATCTGGCAGCAAATGAGCTACAACTTCCTGTTTTTCTTTGCCGCGCTGCAGTCCATTCCTAAATCGCTGGTGGAAGCCGCGGCGATTGACGGTGCCGGACCGGTGCGCCGTTTCTTTAATCTGTCGCTGCCGCTGATTACGCCGGTCAGCTTTTTCCTGCTGGTGGTGAATCTGGTTTACGCCTTTTTCGACACCTTCCCGGTGATCGATGCCGCCACCGGCGGCGGGCCGGTACAGGCCACCACCACGCTGATCTACAAAATCTACCGCGAAGGCTTCACCGGACTCGATCTCTCGTCGTCCGCCGCGCAGTCGGTGGTGCTGATGTTGCTGGTTATCGGCCTGACCATTCTGCAATTCCGCTTTGTCGAGCGTAAGGTGCAATACCAATGATTGAAAACCGACGCGGGCTGGATATCTTCGCCCACACGCTGCTGGCGCTGGGGGTGCTGACCATTCTGTTCCCGCTGTACGTGGCGTTTGTCGCCGCGACGCTGGATAACAACGCGGTGTATCAGGTGCCGATGACGCTGGTGCCGGGCCCGCATCTCATCGACAACATCACCCACATCTGGCGCGATGGCGTCAACGGCAGCGCGGCGTTTGGCCTGATGATGCTGAACAGCCTGATCATGGCGCTGGGCATCACCGTGGGCAAAATCACGGTGTCGATGCTCTCGGCGTTTGCGCTGGTGTGGTTTCGCTTTCCGCTGCGCACGCTGTTTTTCTGGCTGATCTTTATCACCCTGATGCTGCCGGTAGAAGTGCGTATTTTCCCGACGGTGGAGGTGATCTCCACGCTGCACATGCTGGACAGTTACAGCGGTCTGACATTGCCGCTGATGGCCTCCGCGACCGCCACGTTCCTGTTCCGCCAGTTTTTTATGTCGCTGCCGGATGAGCTGATTGAAGCGGCGCGCATTGACGGCGCCAGTCCGATGCGTTTTTTCTGGGATATCGTGCTGCCGCTGTCAAAAACCAATCTCGCCGCGCTGTTTGTCATCACCTTTATTTACGGCTGGAACCAGTATCTGTGGCCGCTGCTGATCATCAACGATGCCGGCCTGAGCACTGCCGTGGCGGGGGTGAAAAGTATGATCAACACCAGCGGCGGTCCGACGCAGTGGAACGAAGTGATGGCGGCGATGTTATTAACCCTGATCCCACCGGTGGTGGTGGTGCTTGTGATGCAGCGCGCTTTTGTGCGTGGCCTGGTGGAGAGTGAGAAATAGATGGCAGCGGTAACCCTTCAGACCGTGACGAAATCGTATGACGGCAAAAACCAAATCATTCAGCCGCTGAACATCACCATCAATGACGGTGAATTTATGGTGATGGTCGGCCCATCCGGCTGTGGAAAATCGACGCTGCTGCGCATGGTGGCCGGGCTGGAGCGCGTCACGTCGGGCGATATCTACATCGATGATCGGCGCGTCACCGACATGGAGCCGAAAGATCGCGGCATCGCCATGGTATTCCAGAATTACGCGCTCTACCCGCACATGACGGTGGGAGAAAACATGGCTTACGGCCTGAAGATCCGCGGCATGGGCAAGGAACAGATTACCCAGCGGGTGATGGATGCGGCGCGCAGTCTGGAGCTTGATCACCTGTTGCAGCGCCGTCCGCGCGAGCTCTCCGGCGGCCAGCGTCAGCGCGTGGCCATGGGCCGCGCCATCGTGCGGGAACCGGCGGTGTTTCTGTTTGATGAGCCGCTGTCGAACCTGGATGCGCGCCTGCGCGTGCAGATGCGTCTGGAGCTGCAGCAACTGCACCGCCGGCTGAAAACCACCAGCCTGTACGTCACGCACGATCAGGTTGAAGCCATGACGCTGGCGCAGCGCGTGATGGTGATGAATAAAGGCGTGGTGGAGCAGGTGGGCACGCCGGTGGAGGTGTATGAGCGTCCGGCCAGTCAGTTTGTTGCGTCGTTCATCGGCGCGCCGGCGATGAACCTGCTACCCGGTCAGATCAATAGCGATGGCTCGCGCTTTACGCTCGATGCGCTCAACAGCCTGCCGCTCGGCGCCGGCAAAGCACGATGGGCCAACCGTCCGCTGACGCTCGGCATTCGTCCCGAGCATATTCAGCTCAGCAGTCGTGAGGCCGGCGGTGTGCCGCTGGTGGTGGATACGCTGGAGATCCTCGGCGCGGACAATCTTGCGCATGGCCACATTGGCAACACGCGGCTGGTGGTGCGTTTGCCGCATAGCGAGCGGCCGCAGGCTGGCAGCAGCCTGTGGCTACAACTGCCGCCAGATGCGTTACACTTCTTCGATTCTACCCATGGAAAGCGTCTGGAATGAGTGTAAAAAACTGGCCCTATCCGCACATTGTTGCGCATCGCGGCGGCGGCAAGCTGGCCCCGGAAAACACCCTGGCGGCGATTGATGTCGGCGCGCACTACGGTCATACCATGATCGAATTCGACGCCAAACTGTCACAGGATAAGCAGATTTTCCTGCTGCACGATGACACGCTGGACCGCACCAGCAACGGCTGGGGCGTGGCGGGCGATCTGCCGTGGCAGCAGCTGGCGCAGCTGGATGCCGGCAGCTGGTTTAGCCGTGAATTTGACGGTGAACCGCTGGCATTGCTGAGCGAGGTGGCCGCGCGCTGCCGCCAGCATCAGATGATGGCCAACATTGAGATCAAACCCAGCAGCGGTACAGAGGTGGAAACCGGACGTGATGTGGCGCTGGCCGCACGAACGCTGTGGCAGGGACAAACGGCACCGCTGCTGTCCTCGTTCTCGTACGCGGCGCTGGAAGCGGCGATGCAGGCCGCGCCGGAGCTGCCGCGCGGCCTGCTGCTGGATGAGTGGCACGACGACTGGCAGACGCTTACCGCCGCGCTCGACTGCGTCTCCATCCATTTAAATCATCGCTTACTGGACGCCGGACGCACCGCCGCGCTTAAAGCCGCCGGTCTGCGTATTCTGGTGTATACCGTGAATCAGCCCGCGCGGGCGCGCGAGCTGCTGAGCTGGGGCGTGGATGCCATCTGTACCGATCGCATTGATGCTATCGGCCCGGACTTCCGTTAATTGCCGTACTGCGTTTGTGTATTGCTGTTCTGCTGGCCCGGCTGCGACTGAATCACGCGCTGCCGGGCGCTATCGCGCCGCTCCTGCAGCTTACGCTGCATCTCCTGATTTTGCTGCTGCTGATCCTGACGCAACTGCTGCTGCTGTTGCTGCTGCTGGACCTGCATGCGCGTCTGCATCCGCTGCTGGCTTGGGTTATAGCCGGGTTGATTCGGTTGGTTAGTGTTGTTCAGCATGTTCGCCATGCCGCTCAGCGGCATCAGTGCCGCGATAACAATCAGCCATTTTTTCATGGTGTTCCTCCATCAGTGCGGCCTGCTGTGTGAGGTTGCTCGCCACCCGGCAGCAACCGCCGCAACCATAAGTTTATGCGATATCACAAACCCCAAAACCAGGAGTGCACCTAATTTGGCTTAACTGCTATCTTTTTTACAGTATTTGCAAACACTTGCAGCAATCAATAACAAATGTAAACAACTGAAAGGATGGTGGCGGGATGAGGATACATAACGGTGTGCGCCAGTTCGGCTGGGCGCTGTTAATGAGTTTTACCGTGGTGCAGGGGGCGCAGGCGGCGCCAGCCAGCGCACCGCCGGTGTCATATGGCGTCGACAGCGACACCTTTCACCCGGTGAAAGCGCAGCACGGGATGGTTGCATCAGTGGACGCCATGGCAACCCGGGTGGGCGTCGATATCCTCAAACAGGGGGGTAACGCGGTAGATGCAGCGATTGCGGTGGGCTTTGCGCTGGCGGTCACCCACCCGCAGGCGGGCAACCTGGGCGGTGGCGGCTTTATGCTGCTGCGCACCGCTGCCGGCCGCACCACCGCCATCGATTTCCGCGAGATGGCGCCGGCGCGTGCCTCGCGCGATATGTTCCTTGATAAGCAGGGCAACGCGGATAGTAAGTTATCACTCACTTCTCATCTGGCTTCCGGCACGCCGGGCACCGTAGCCGGTTTTGCCCTGGCGGCGCAAAAGTACGGCACGCTGCCGCTCAGCACGCTGCTGGCGCCGGCGATCAAGCTGGCGCGCGACGGCATCATTGTTAACGATGCGCTGGCTGACGATCTCGCTACCTATGGTAAAGAGAACCTGATCAACCACGACAACAGTCGCGCCATTTTCTACAAAGCCGACGGTCAGCCTTACCAGAAGGGCGATCGCCTGGTGCAGAAAAACCTCGCGCACAGCCTGCAGCTGATTGCCCAGCAGGGGCCGGATGCGTTCTACAAAGGCAAAATTGCCGATGAGATCGCTGCCGAAATGGCGCAGCACGGCGGACTGATTGGCAAGGCGGATCTGGCGGCCTACCGCGCAGTGGAACGCAAGCCGGTAAGCGGCAGCTACCGTGGCTACGAGGTGTTCTCCATGCCGCCACCGTCGTCCGGCGGCATTCATATTGTGCAGATCCTCAATATCCTGGAAAACTTCGACCTGGCGAAATGGGGCTTCGGCAGCGCGGACGCGATGCAGGTTATGGCCGAAGCGGAAAAATATGCCTACGCCGACCGCTCCGAGTATCTCGGCGATCCCGACTTCGTTAAGGTGCCGCAGCAGGCGCTGACCAGCAAAGCCTACGCCAAAACGCTGGCCCAGCAGATTGACGTCAACAAGGCGCGCCCCTCAGCCGACATCAAGCCCGGCAAGCTGGCACCGTACGAGAGCAATCAAACCACTCACTTCTCGGTGGTGGATAAAGACGGCAACGCGGTGGCGGTGACCTATACGCTGAATACCTACTTTGGCAGCGGCGTGGTGGCCGGAAACAGCGGCATTCTGATGAACAATGAAATGGATGACTTCTCCGCCAAGCCGGGCACGCCAAACGTGTATGGTCTGGTGGGCGGTGAGGCGAACGCGATTCAGCCGGCCAAACGTCCGCTGTCATCAATGTCGCCGACCATTGTAGCGAAAGACGGTAAAACCTGGCTGGTGACCGGCAGCCCGGGCGGCAGTCGGATTATCACCACGGTGCTGCAAATGGTGGTGAACAGTATCGATTTCGGCATGAACGTGGCGGAAGCCACCAATGCGCCGCGCTTCCACCATCAGTGGCTGCCGGATCAGCTGCGCGTCGAGAAGGGCTTCAGCCCGGATACGCTGCGTCTGCTGGAAGCAAAAGGTCAGCATGTCAAAGTGCTGCCGGCGATGGGCAGCACGCAGAGCATCATGATTGGCCCGGACGGCATGCGTTACGGCGCATCCGACCCGCGCTCGGTGGATGATTTGAGTGCCGGGTATTAACGTCGCGCAATAAATTGCGCCGCTACCTCACCGTGCACCGGCCGGTAGCGGCGCGATTCATCGCGCATTCCCTTTCAGACGCGCCATGTAGTGCGTATCGATCATCTGGCCGTCGCGGACCGCGAAACCTCTGGCGGTACCTTCAATCTCAAAACCAAACTGCTGATACAAACCCATGGCCTGGTGGTTATCCGCAAACACCGTCAGTTCAATCCGCGTGACCTGCAGCCAGTTGTCACACAGATCCACCATCGCCGCCATCAGCGCTTTACCCACGCCGCGCCGATGGAATGTCGGATCAACGCCCATGCCGATAGTGGCGCAGTGACGGCGGCGTGCCACCGCCATAACTTCCAGCGTCAGCTGACCGACAACCTGCCCGTCAATACAGGCCACCAGCATGGTGACATGGGGACGGGGATTCGCGAGCCGCTCCTGCCAGAGTGACGGTGACTGATACGGCAGATGCAGCGTGCCCGCCTGGGTTTCCGGCTGGCTATAGATACGCGTCAGAACGGCGGCATCTTCGGGCGTTGCGTGACGAACAGTAACCTGACTCATAAAGCAGCTCCTTGCACTCAGTGAATGAAATCCCCTTTAACATCAGGGAATTCGCACGCAACGTCAACGGTAAAAAAATCGGGAAAGGGCTTTACAGACGCGAATGATAATGATTATTATTGTCAACGCGAATCCGGCAGCGTCTCCTGACAAACCGGGTAAGCACGACATTGCTCACATTGCTTCCAGTGTTTCTTAGCCAGCTCGGGTGCTGGCTTTTTTTTTGCCTGCGCGTTAACCGATCGCCGTCCGTGGCAATCCACTGCACGGGGAGATTACAGCGTGTACCAGGTGGCCGCGCCGGGACCGACCGGCAGGTTAAACACGAACACCCACAGCACAAACAGCAGCGTCCAGCCAATCATAAACACCACCGAATAAGGCAGCATCATCGCCACCAGCGTACCGATGCCCATATCACGACGGTAGCGCGCCGCCACTGCCATGATCAGCCCGAAGTAGCTCATCATCGGCGTAATCACGTTTGTCACTGAGTCACCAATGCGGTACGCCGCCTGGATCACCTCAGGCGCAAACCCGACCAGCATCAGCATCGGCACGAAAATCGGTGCGGTCACTGCCCACTGGGCCGACGCGGAGCCAATCATCAGATTGATGAAGCCGCAGATCAGGATGAAGCAGACGAACAGCAGCGGGGCGCTCATATCCAGTGAAGCCAGCAGGCTGGCACCTTTCACTGCCACCACCGTGCCGAAGTTGCTCCAGTTGAAAAAGGCGACAAACTGCGCGGCAAAAAACACCAGCACGATGTACATTCCCATGCTGCTCATGCTGGTGGACATGGCGTGAATGACATCGCGATCGCTGCGCATGGTGCCCATCAGGCGGCCATAAACAAAACCGGGGATGGCGAAGAACACAAAGATAAATACCACGATGCCTTTCAGGAACGGTGAACCCGCCAGCGTGCCGGTTTTGGGATTCAGTAATACGCCGTGGCCGGGAATGACCGTCAGCGCCAGCAGCAGTGACACCACCAGCACCGCCCAGCCCGCACCTTTGAGTGCCCGACGCTCGCCAGGCGACAGCTCGCCCATGTCGCCGCGCACCGCATCACCTTCGCTATCCTGATAGCTGCCCAGCTTGGGTTCGACGATGCTGTTGGTGATCCAGGTGCCCAGCCCGGCAATCACAAAGGTGCTGATAAACATGAAGTACCAGTTCACCTCCGGGCCAACACTGTAAGCAGGATCGATGATCTGCGCTGCACTCTGGGTAATGCCGGAGAGCAGTGGATCAATAGTGCCAAGCAGCAGATTGGCGCTGTAACCGCCCGAGACGCCGGCAAACGCGGCCGCCAGTCCAGCCAGCGGATGGCGACCGAGCGAGTGGAAGATCATCGCAGCCAGCGGAATCAGCACCACATATCCCAGCTCCGAAGCGGTATTCGAGACGATACCGGCAAACACCACGGTAAAGGTGATCAGCTTCTTCGGGGCGTTAAACACCAGTGCGCGCATCGCGGCGGACAGCAGGCCAGACTGTTCGGCGATGCCGACACCCAGCAGCGCCACCAGCACGGTTCCCAGCGGGGCAAAGCCAGTGAAATTCGTCACCAGATGACTGACGATGCGCTGTAAGCCTTCTGCGCTCAGCAAACTGACCACGTGAATCACCCCGTCCGGCGCGCGCCCGGCGGCACCGATCGGGCGCGGATCGATCACGCTCACGCCTAATGCCGCAGCAATAGCCGACGCGACGAGGATAAACAGGGAAAACAGTGCAAACAGCGTAATCGGGTGCGGCAACAGGTTGCCCAGCCATTCAACGGTATTGAGGAAGCGTTCGACAGGACGCTTCGCAGGTGAAGTGGTTTTTTCCATGAGGTCATTCTCCTTATATACAGCGGGCGAGCCGCTTTTTGCCCGGTTTGCCATAGTAAGAAGAGGGAAAAAACGATCAAGAGTGAGTTTCTGTTTAAACCAGGGATAATGCGAGGTGTATTTATTTATCTTACTGATAATATTTATTTAATTTTATTTATCTTTCTAATGTAAGGTTAGTTAAATAATCTGTTTTTTTATTTTTATGTGAGGTTAATCCGCTTTAGGATTTAAATAATCACGAAGGATTGCTTTAATGTTTCTTTTCCAGCAGACCAGTCTTGTTTTTATCTGCTGGTATTTTTCAGTTGTGTCTGTGAGAGGTTGCGCCGCAACGGCATAACATGACAAAAAAATGATAAACTCAGCTTATCTCTGACCTCAGGCGCACACGATGAAGAAGAAAAGACCGGTATTACAGGATGTTGCCGATCGCGTCGGCATCACAAAAATGACCGTCAGCCGCTATTTGCGGAACCCCGATCAGGTCTCTGCGGCGCTGCGCGACAAAATCGCCGTGGCGCTGGATGAACTCGGCTATATCCCCAACCGTGCGCCCGACATGCTCTCTAACGCCACCAGCCGCGCGATTGGCGTGTTGCTGCCCTCGCTCACCAACCAGGTATTTGCCGACGTGCTGCGCGGCATTGAAACCGTGACCGATGAAGCGGGCTATCAGACGCTGGTGGCGCACTTCGGCTATAACTCGCACAAAGAGGAGCTGCAGCTGCGTTCGCTGCTGGGCTGGAACATTGATGGCGTGATCCTCACCGAACGTTCCCATACGCCGGGCACGCTGCGCATGCTGGAAGTGGCGGGCATTCCGGTGATCGAAATGATGGATTGCGTCACGCCGTGTCTTGATATGGCCGTGGGCTTCGACAACGTCGAGGCGGCGCGGCAGATGACGCATGCTATCCTCAGGAAAGGCCATCGTCACACCGTCTATCTGGGCGCGCGCCTCGATGAGCGTACGCTGCAAAAGCAGCAGGGCTACGAACAGGCGATGCGCGAAGCCGGGCTGACGCCGCACAGCGTCATGATGGAAGATGCCTCCTCCTTCAGCGCCGGTGCCCAGCTGCTGCGCGAGGCGCAGAAGCGCTATCCGCACACTGACAGCCTGTTCTGTACCAATGATGACCTGGCGGTAGGCGCGATGTTTGAATGCCAGCGCCAGGGGTTGCGCGTGCCGGAGCAGATGGCGATCGCCGGCTTTCACGGCCACGACATCACGCAGGTGGTCAATCCGCGGCTGGCTACGGTGCTGACGCCACGCGAACGCATGGGGCGTGAATCAGCCGCCATGCTGCTGGCGCGGATTGGCGGCGATCGCAGCGTGACCGCGCCGCTGGATGTCGGTTTTGAGATTGCCGAAGGTGGCAGCATCTGATTTTGGCGATTATTTGAGTCAGTTCACACTTTCGTGCTTTTCCGCCTAACAAGGGTTGCCAGTCCTGCAGTGGGCTCCGACAATGATAATCAAATTTGTTATCGGTAACATTGGCAGGCAACCTGCCGGAGCGCAAAACCATGACCACGCCATCTCCATCGCACCACGTCTTTATCCTGATGGGTGTTTCCGGCAGCGGAAAGTCTGCCGTCGCCAATCAGGTGTCTCATCAGCTCAGCACCGCGTTTCTGGATGGTGATTTCCTGCATCCGCGCAGCAACATCACCAAAATGGCGGAAGGCCATCCGCTGAACGACGACGATCGCCAGCCGTGGCTGCAGGCGCTGAATGATGCGGCGTTCGCGATGCAGCGCACCCAGGCGATCTCTATTATCGTCTGTTCGGCACTGAAGAAGTCCTATCGCGACATCCTGCGTCAGGGCAATCACAACCTGAAATTCATCTATCTGAAGGGCGATTTTGCCACCATTGAGTCTCGTCTCAAGGCGCGCAAAGGCCACTTCTTCAAACCGCAGATGCTGGTAACACAGTTTGAAACCCTGCAGGAACCGGGTGCCGACGAGCCGGATGTGCTGGTTGTCGATATCAATCACTCACTGGATGAGGTAGTTGCGGCCACGGTTGCGACCATCGAGGGCGCAATCAACAAGGGCTAGTCATGAGTACCGCAACGCTGGTGTTAACCGCAGCAGGCTCTGTCCTGCTGCTGCTGTTTTTGGTGATGAAAGCGCGTATGCACGCCTTTGTCGCTCTGATGTTAGTGTCGATGGGTGCCGGTCTGTTCTCCGGTATGCCGCTGGATAAAATTGCTGAGACCATGCAAAAAGGCATGGGCGGCACGCTCGGCTTTCTCGCCATTGTGGTGGCGCTGGGCGCCATGTTCGGCAAAATTCTGCATGAAACCGGTGCGGTCGATCAGATCGCCATTCGTATGCTGAAAACCTTTGGCGAGCGGCGCGCGCACTATGCGATGGGCATTGCCGGGCTGATTTGTGCGCTGCCGCTGTTCTTTGAAGTGGCCGTGGTGTTGTTGATCAGCATCGCCTTCGCCGTGGCACGCCGTACCCACGATAATCTGGTCAAACTGGTGATCCCGCTGTTTGCCGGCGTCGCCGCCGCGGCGGCCTTTTTGCTGCCCGGACCGGCACCGATGCTGCTGGCGGCGCAGATGCACGCTGACTTTGGCTGGATGATCCTGCTGGGGCTGTGCGCGGCGATTCCCGGCATGCTGATTGCCGGTCCGCTGTTCGGCAACCTGATTGCGCGCCATGTGACTTTCAGCGCACCGCCGGAAGATCATCAGCCGGACGTCAGCGAGGGCCAGCTGCCGTCGTTTGGCTTTAGCCTGTCGCTGATTCTGTTCCCGCTGCTGCTGGTCGGGCTGAAAACCATCGGCGCGCGCTTCACCACACCGGATTCACGTCTGTATGCGTGGCTGGAGTTTATCGGCCATCCGTTTACCGCCATCCTGCTGGCGCTGCTGGTAGCGATTTACGGCCTGGCTTACCGTCAGGGCATGGATAAAGAGAAGGTGATGCAGGTATGCGGCAGCGCGCTGCAGCCGGCGGGGATTATCCTGCTGGTGATTGGTGCGGGCGGCGTGTTCAAGCAGGTACTGGTGGATTCCGGCGTGGGCCCGGTGCTGGGCCACGCGCTGACCGGTGCCGGCATGCCGATTGCGCTGGCCTGTTTTATTCTCTCCGGCGCGATTCGGGTGATTCAGGGCTCGGCCACGGTGGCCTGTTTAACCACCGTCGGGCTGGTGATGCCGGTGATTGAACCGTTGCATTACAGCGGTGCGCAGCTGGCGGCGCTGTCGATCTGCATCGGCGGCGGCTCGATTATTATCAGCCACGTCAATGATGCCGGTTTCTGGCTGTTTGGCCGCTTCACCGGTGCCACCGAAGGCGAGACGCTGAAGACCTGGACGCTGATGGAGACGATTCTCGGCACCACCGGCGCCATCGTCGGGATGATCGCATTTAGTTTGTTGTCGTAATGGCAATGCGCAATAAATTGCGCCGTTACAGATTAATGCACAGCCTGTAGCGGCGCGATTTATCGCGCGTTGTAAAAATGATTAATCCACCTCGCGCTCATCGTCCGGCTGGTCCAGCACAGTGTACGCTACCGCGCAGAACAGCGAATTCAGGCGCTTCATATCTCCCAGCAAACCTAAATGCAGCGAACTGGTTTCGATGCTTTGCACATTCTGC
The DNA here is from genome assembly GCF_030024295.1 of Pantoea sp. Pa-EAmG. Classification (NCBI taxonomy): domain Bacteria; kingdom Pseudomonadati; phylum Pseudomonadota; class Gammaproteobacteria; order Enterobacterales; family Erwiniaceae; genus Pantoea; species Pantoea sp. Pa-EAmG. Next base: position 34,822 of record NZ_JASEWO010000002.1, on the reverse strand, counting down.
CGATGCAGGCGCTCGACGTGGGCGTGGGAATAACGGCGAATCAGGATGCGGAAACGGTGCTTGGCACGGCGCAGACGCTTCGCGCTGGTGACGTCGTGCGACAGAAACACCGACAGGCTCAGGCGCAGGTTGCTTAACACCTGCTCCTGCAGCGAATTCAGCTCTTCCAGCCCTTCCGGCGAAAACGCCCGGCGCGCCTGCAGCGATTTGTCCGCTACGTCGGCGCTCATGCGCTCGATAATGTCGCCTGCCTGCTCCAGATTCAGCGCCATCTCAATCACCTCGGCCCAGCGGCGTGAATCCTCTTCCGCCAGGTCCTCCTTCGGCATGCGCGCCAGATAGAGCTTAATGGCGGTGTACAGCACATCCACATCATCATCCAGCCGCCGCACTGCGCGCTCCTCGCGCAGTTCGCCCATCACCACCTTGTTGAAGCTCTCCAGCATCTGCTCCACCACATCGCCAATGCGCAGCGTCTCCCGCGCCGCGTTGGCCAGCGCCAGCGCCGGCGTATCCAGCGCGCTGCTGTCGAGGTGCTTAGGCTTGAGATGGGTCTGGTTTTCCGCATCGTCGGCGATCATGCGGCGGCACAGGCGCGCCATCGGTTCGGCAAACGGCACCATCACCAGACAGCGCACCAGGTTGTAGAACACGTGGAAGAAGATCACCATCTCTTCATCGTTAACCGGCAGCTTATCCAGCAGATCGGCGATGTAATCGACAAACGGCAAAATAACGATGCTGCCAATCAGCTTGAACAACAGGCTGCCGAGCGCCACCCGCTTGCCGGCAGCATTCGATCCGCTGGCGTTGATCATCGCCAGCAAGCCGCTGCCGAGGTTAGCGCCAATCACCAGACACAGCGCCACTTTGAACGAGATAACGCCGGTGGCGGTCAGCGTGGCGGTAATCAGCACCGCGGCCAGGCTGGAGTAGCTGATGATGGCGAATACCGCGCCAATCAGCGCATCCAGCATGATATCGCCGGTCAGCGTGGAGAACAGTACCTGCACGCCGGCGGCCTGCGTAATGGGTTTGGCGGCGGCGACAATCAGCTGCAGCGCCAGCAGAATCAGCCCGAGGCCGATGGCTGCGCGTCCGATCTGACCGGCGCGCGTCTGTTTGCGGCTGAGGAAAAATACTACGCCAAAAAAGATAAACAGCGGCGACAGCCAGGAGAGATCGAAGGTCAGGATGCGTGCCATGATGGCGGTACCGACGTCGGCACCCAGCACCACCACCAGCGCCGGCGTCAGGCTGACCAGATTCTGCGCCACAAACGAGGTGACTAATAACGTGGTGGCGTTACTGCTCTGCACCAGCGCGGTAACGCCAATCCCGGCAAGAAAGGCCATCGGCTTTTTTTCCACGCTGCGGCTTAACACGCGACGCAGATCGGCACCGTACACGCGCATCACGCCGGTGCGGACAATGTGGGTGCCCCATACCAGCAGGGCGACGGCGGAGAGAAGGTTAAGCAGGGTTAGCACGAATAAAGGCTCCTATGCGCCAGGCAGAAAACAGGCGGCTGCCTGCCTGGCGATAAGCACAGCCGATAAATACCTGCGTCGCGCTGCGTTGCCAATTTTTCGTTTAATTTAAGCGACCTGGCGCAACGTCGACATCTCTAACTGTAGTCCAATCTGCATGCCGGCGGGGTGTAAATCTGCCACGCTGCGGTTGAGCACATCCACCGACAACTCGACCTGATTCGCCAGCACGCGATAGCGGATCACGTTCCCGAGCAGGCTATGGCTGAGAATGGTGGCCTCGATGCCTGCCTGCGGTGCGCACAGCTGGATGGATTCCGGACGAATCGCCACCTGGCTGCTGAACGGCTGGCCGGTCAGCTGCGTTGCCTGTTCGGCGCTCAGCAGGTTGTAGTTGCCAATAAAGCCCGCGGCAAACAGATCCACCGGCTGGGTATAGAGCGTTTCCGCGTTGCCGTTTTGCACAATACGACCGCGGTTCATCAGCACAATACGGTCCGACAGCGTCAGCGCCTCTTCCTGATCGTGGGTGACAAAAATGGTGGTTAGCTTCAGCTCCTGCTGAATGTGGCGAATCTGCTCGCGCAGATGGCGGCGAATGCGGGCGTCCAGCGCCGACAGCGGTTCATCCAGCAGCAGCAGACGCGGCCGCGTCACCAGCGAACGCGCCAGCGCCACGCGTTGACACTGACCACCCGACAGCTGGTGCGGATAGCGGCGCGCGAAGTCGGTCAGCTCCACCAGCGCCAGCGCTTCCATCACGCGTTGCTGAATCTCGCCGGCGGGCAGTTTCTGCATCTTCAGGCCAAACGCGACGTTCTTCTCTACCGTCATATTGGGAAACAGCGCATAGCTCTGGAACACCATGCCAATGGTACGTTTCTGCGGCGGCAGCGGCACCAGATCCTGGCCCTGCAGCAGAATGGTGCCGCTGTCGACATCGGTCAGGCCGGCGATGCAGCGCAGCAGTGTTGACTTGCCGCAGCCGCTCGGGCCGAGCAGGGTGACAAACTCACCTTCGTCGGCGCTGAAATCGATGTTTTCAAAAATGGTGGTCGGGCCGTAGCTTTTATTCAGTTGGGTAACGTTCAGGTAACTCATGGTCAGCCTCGTTCAGGATTGAGGGCATTGGCCAGCCAGGTGACCAGCAGGACAACCGCAAAATAAGAGATCACCAGCGCGCTGGTGAAATGCCCGCTGCCGTTGCGCATGTTGTAGAGATAAACCTGCAGCGTTTCATAGCGGGTGCCGACCAGCAGGTTAGCAAAGACAAACTCACCAATCAGAAAGGAGAAGGAGAGCAGCACGGCAATGAACACCCCTTTGCGCAGATTTGGCAGCACCACAAACAGGGCTGCCTGCCAGGTGCTGGCGCCCAGCAGATGAGCCGCGTCAATCAGCTCTTTCAGGTTGATGGCCTGCATATTGTTGGCAATGGCGCGGTAGATAAACGGCAACGCAATGGTGAAGTAACAGCCGATGAGAATCCACGGCGTGCCGGTCAGCATCAGCGGGCCCGAGGAGTAGAGCTGCAGCAGCCCGACCGACGAGACTACCGGCGGCACGGCAAACGGCATCAGAATCAGCACGTTCATCACCGCGTCCAGTTTTGGATAGTAGTAAGCGATCACAAACATCGCAGGCAGCACCAGCAGCAGGGAGAACAGCAGCGCACCCACGCAGATCAGCAGCGAATGACCGAGCGCGGTGAGGAAGCGCGGATCGCTCCACAACTGCGTCAGCCACTTCAGGGTAAAGCCCTGCGGCAGAATGGTATCGCTCCACTCGCTGGAGATGCCGTACAGCAGCGTCGCCAGCAGCGGTGCGGCGAGCACGATCAGCAGCAGCCAGACAATCAGGCGATGGTAGAGTTTTTCGACGCGAGACATGTCAGGACTCCTGTACGCGGGCATGCAGATAGCTGCGACGCACCAGATACTGCTGCACCACGGTAATCAGCGCCATAATCAGCACCAGCAGCATCGCCAGCGCGCCGCCGGTATTGGGATCGAGCGAGATATCGCCTGATACCAGCGCGGCGATGCGCACCGGCACCACGTTGAAGTTGCCGGTGGTCAGCGCGTAAATGGTGGCGTAGGCGCCAAGCGCGTTGGCCAGCAAAATTACAAAGGTGCCGAGCAGTGCCGGAAACAGAATCGGCAGGCCGATGTGCCACCAGTAGCGCCAGCGGCTGGCACCGAGCAGTGCCGCCGACTCTTCCCAGTCTTTCCGCAGCCCGTCAAACGCCGGGTAGAGCAGCAGAATACCGAGCGGAATCTGGAACCAGGTGTAAACCAGCACCATGCCGTCGCGCGAAAACAGCTTAAAGCTGTCCAGCCAGCCGTAGTGGCGCAGCAGCAGCGTCAGGCAGCCGTTCAGTCCGAGCAGGATGACAAAGGCGAAGGCCAGCGGCACGCCGGCGAAGTTGCTGGTCATATTGGTGAACGACAGCAAAAAGCGCTGAAAACGCCCGGTGCCGAGCTTGTGCAGCGAATAACCGGCAAGCAGCGCGATCAGCAGGCCGTAAACGCTCGACCACAGCGAAATATCCAGCGACAGGCGAAAAGCCTGCAGGTAGAACGGTGAAGTGAGGATATCGCTGTAGTTGTCGATGCCCCAGCGCTCATTGATATCGCTCCAGAAGCTGTTGATGGCAATCCACAGCAGCGGCGCGAGCTGGAAGGCGATCCAGAACAGCACGAACGGCAGCAGCAGCAGCGAGGCCAGGGTTTTGCCCTTCATCAGCGCGGCTCCGCCAGCAGACCGCGACACAGCGGTTTGTCGTGCGGGACGCCGAGCAGGGTGCAGACGGTGCCGCACAGGTCGGTTTGCTGCGGCTCCAGGTCGGGCTGCAGCGAGAAGCCGCGGCCAAAAACAAACAGCGGCACCTGCGTCTCTTCCGGCAGAATACCGCCGTGCGAGCGATCGTCGTTCATGCCGTGGTCGGCAGTGACAATCACCTGATAACCGGCGGCCAGCCAGCCCGGCATCCACTGCGACAGATAGCCATCCGCCATTCGTGCCCGGTTACGGTACTGCGGTGATGACAGGCTGTGCTTGTGCCCGGCATCGTCGATGTTCATTGGGTGAATCAGCAGGAAATCGGGATCGTGCTGCAGGCGCAGGCTTTCGGCATCCTCAAACAGATGCGAGTCGGGGTAACCGTCGTCCCAGTAGAAATGGCCGTACTGGATCGGCAGGTCGGGTGCGTTAGTGTGGCGATCGCGCGCAGCGTTGAACGGCGAGCGGTTATACAGTTCGCTCACCCAGTGATAAGCGGCAGCGGCGGTAGTGAGTCCGGCGTCGCGCGCATAGTGGAAGATACTGCGCTGATTGCTCAGGCGATTGACGCCGTTGTGAATGATGCCGCTGCGCACCGGCGGAATGCCAGTCAGAATGCATTCGTACAGCGGACGCGACAGCGACGGCAATTCGCAGGTTAGCGTGTAATAGTGGCCGTTGCCCTGTTTGCATTCGGCAAACAGATAGCCCATGGCGTGCTGCGCTACCTGATTACTCAGCCCATCGAGTACCACCAGGATTGTTTTCATCCCCGCTCCCTCAGGTGCGCATGAATGCGCACCCTGTAAAAATTGGTGATAGGTACCGGCGCAATGTATTGCGCATTGCCGGAAAACGGATGCACGATACACCGCGCCGCTACGGTATGTGCGACTGGCAAAATCTCTGCGTTACTGCTTCATGTTAATAACCACATTCTCCTGCCACAGGCGCGGCAGCAGTTTTGAGGTCTTATCCCAGGCAGCCTGATCTTTGATCGGACGGGCATTTTTATATTCCGACTGCGGCAGCAGTTTGGCCTGCACGTCCGCCGGCAGCGTTAAATGCTCGGCGCGGATCGGGCGCGCATAGCCTTTCGCCAGGTTGATCTGGCCCTCATCCGACAGAATGTATTCACGCGCCAGCTTCGCCGCATTCGGATGTCTGGCGTATTTGTTGATGATGGTGGTGTAGCCAGAAGTCACGGAACCGTCGGACGGGATCACCACTTCGTAGCGATTTTTATCAATCTGGTCGCGGTAGTTCAGACCGTTGAAGTCCCACACCACGGCCACCTGAATTTCGCCTTTTTCGATGTTGGCGATCACCGGGTCGGTCACGCCGAGACGGCCCTGTTTCGCCAGCTCGCCGAAGAACGCCAGCGCCGGCTTGATGTTCTTCTCGTCACCGCCCAGCGCATAGCTGGCGGCGAGGACGCCGTTTGCCGCCTGAGCAGCCGTGCCGACGTCGCCGATAGTGACCACATACTTACCTTTTTTCAGATCGGCCCAGCTGTGCGGTGCGTCTTTCACCTGCTGCTTGTCGATCAGGAAAGCGATGGTGCCGGTGTAGGCCAGCATCCAGTTGCCATCGGCGTCTTTCGCCCATGCCGGAATCTGATCCCAGTGGGTCGGTTTGTAAGGTTGCGCCACGCCTTTGGCGACGGCAATCGGACCGAAAGCGGCGCCCACGTCGCCGATATCGGCGCTGGCGTTATCCTGCTCGGCGGCAAACTTCGCCAGCTCCTGCGCCGAAGACATATCGGTATCGCTGTGCTTGAGACCGTATTTGGTGCTGAGATCGTTCCAGGTATCTTTCCAGTTGGCCCAGGTGTCAGGCATACCGACGCTGTTCACCTGGCCTTCGGCGCGCGCGGCTTTTTCCAGCGCGGCAACATCGTTATCGGCGGCCTGCGCGGCGGGCAGCGCAAGCAGAACGGCACTGGCTACTACAGAAGAGATAAACGCTTTCATCTCGGTTGCTCCGGGTGTAAGTTGTGGGTCGTCGTGGTCTAGTCCAGCAAGAACCGAGCCAATGTAGCCCGGATAGATGAAGGTTTTATGACCGGGGTGTTGAAATGGGATGTGGCGCGTCGTTCCACATGCGGTTACAGCGCGCTAAAGCGTGGGATGTGCCTTGTCACATTGTAGTCATCGAACTGTCATAGTGCAGATTTGCCCCAAAATGAGGCTAAAAAAATGTCGTCGAAAACCGCAGATGTGATCGCCGCCGCACTATGCGAACGGATTGAAAACGGAGAGTTTGTCACCAGACGATTGCCGGCCGAGCGCGCGTTGAGCGAACAATATTCCACCACGCGCATCACGCTTCGTGAAGCGCTTGGCCTGCTGGAAGCGCAGGGCGTCATCTACCGCGAACTGCGGCGCGGCTGGTTTATTGCGCCGCCGCGCCTCATCTATAACCCGGCACATCACAGCCACTTTCACGCCATGGCGCTGCAGCAGGGGCGCATTGCCAGCACTGAGGTGATGGAGGCGCGCGAGGTGCCGGCGCAGCTGGCAATTGCGCGTCATCTGCAACTGCTGGAAGGCGATCAGGTGTACCGCATTCGCCGCCTGCGCCGCATTGATGGCCGCGCGGTGCTATACGTCGAGCATTACCTCAATCCGGCCTTCTTTCCCGGTCTGCTGCGTGAAGATCTCACCCGCTCGCTGACCGATCTGTATGACCAGCGCTACGGCATTCACTACGGCGGCGCACGGTTTACCATTGTGCCCGGTCCGCTTCCGGCGCGGGCGGCGCCCGCACTGAACGTGGCGAGCGGTACGCCCGGCCTGCTGATTACGCGTATCAACCGTGACCAGCATAAGCGGGTGATTGACTGCGACTGCGAGTACTGGCGTTATGACGCGCTGTGCGTTGATGTTGAGGTGTGATGTATTGTGATTTAGATCACATTACAGCATGATAGCGCCAGAAGAATCTCGTCATCTGAGGCGCAAAATAATGACAACAAAACCAGCGGCGGGGCAGCTTATTGCTTCGGTATTACAGTGGGTACTGAACATTGGCCTGGTGATTCTGGCCGTTATTCTGGTGGTGTTTCTCGGTAAAGAGACCATTCACCTGGCGAATGTGCTGTTCAGCACCGGTGAGCAGGCGTCTTCGTATCTGCTGATCGAAGGCATTGTGATCTACTTTCTCTATTTCGAGTTTATCGCGCTGATTGTGAAGTACTTTCAGTCCGGCTATCACTTTCCGCTGCGCTACTTCGTCTATATCGGCATCACGGCGATTATTCGTCTGATCATTGTCGATCATAAAAATCCTTTCGATACGTTGTGCTACTCGGCGGCCATTTTGATTCTGGTGGTGACGCTGTGGCTGGCCAACAGTAACCGCCTGAAACGCGAGTAATTCCTCCCGCGACGCCAGCGTGGCACAAGCAGATGTGTCACGCTGAGCGCGGTGCGCTACACTAGGGCAACTTTTTTACCGGAGATGTCCTGATGTCGCATGACGCGCTGCGCCAGTTACGCGCACTGCACTGGCTGCCAGCCTCTTCCCCGTTACTTTCACCGCCGCTGCTTGACTGGCTGCTGGAAGAAGACTCAATGACGCGCCGCTTTGAGCAGCACTGCCAGCAGGTTACCGTACAACTGCTGCGGGAAGCGTTCATTACCGCCGATGAGATGCCGCAGGAAGCAGCGTTTCTGCCTGCCGACACGCGCTTCTGGCTGCGTGAAATCGTGCTGTGCGGTGACAATGAACCCTGGCTGATTGGCCGTACCGTGGTGCCGGAGAGCACGCTGAACGGCCCGGAACAGATGCTGCAAAATCTCGGCACGCGACCGCTGGGACGCTACCTGTTTTCCTCCTCGACGCTGAGCCGCGATTTTATCGATCCGGGCCAGATTGATGACCTGTGGGGACGCCGCTCGCGGCTGCGCCTGTCCGGAAAACCGCTGCTGTTAACTGAACTGTTTTTACCGGCGTCGCCGCTGTACCGCGCGCTGAAGCAAGGATAACGCCCCGTGCAAAAGACTTTAACCATGAGCAAATGGCAGGCCTATAGTCGCCTGATGCGTATTGATAAACCGATTGGCACGCTGCTGCTGCTGTGGCCGACACTGTGGGCGCTGTGGCTATCAGGCATGGCGATTCCGCCGCTGTCGGTGCTGCTGGTGTTCGTCCTCGGCGTGTTTGTGATGCGTGCGGCGGGCTGCGTGATCAACGATTATGCCGACCGTAACGTCGACGGCCACGTGAAACGCACCGCCGCGCGGCCGTTAGCCAGCGGCGCGGTAACGGAGAAAGAGGCGAAACTGCTGTTCGCCGGCCTCGGTCTGCTGGCGTTCCTGCTGGTGCTGACCATGAACCGCATGACCATTCTGCTGTCATTTGGCGGGCTGGCGCTGGCGTGGGTTTATCCCTTTATGAAGCGTTATACCCATCTGCCGCAGGTGGTGCTGGGCGCGGCGTTTGGCTGGGCGATTCCGATGGGCTGGGCGGCGGTTAGTGAGTCCTTACCCTTTGTCTGCTGGCTGGTGTTTCTCGCCAATATTTGCTGGACGGTGGCTTATGACACCCAGTACGCCATGGTTGACCGCGACGACGATCTGAAGATTGGCGTGAAATCCACGGCGATTCTGTTTGGGCGTTACGACAAGCTGATTATCGGGTTGTTACAGCTGGCCGCGCTGGGCCTGATGGCGCTGGTGGGCATTTTACTGCATCTGAACGGTGCGTTTTACTGGTCGCTGCTGCTGGCGGGCGGGCTGTTTGTGCATCAGCAGAAACTGATTGCCGGGCGTGAACGTGAGCTGTGCTTCCAGGCATTCCTCAACAACAACTACGTTGGCCTGGTGCTGTTTATTGGCGTGCTGCTTAATACCCAGCCGTTTGTTGCGCTGTTCTGATGGTGGGGTGATTAACCCCGGCGGCGTGCCGGTCGCCGCAGTGGGAAGCGCGTTCTTTTCGCGCCTGAATTCTGAAAATGAAACCGCGGCGCAATCTGGCGTGTGACAGATGCGCCGTGGTTTTCAGTCGCCCATTAGTCGTGCGCCACGGCACTCTCAATGGTCAGACGGACATCGCTGGTGACCAGTTCGGCCAGCATCTGCCACATCATATTGGTACGTTCAGCATCCGCATCACCGGAATCACTGATATAGCCTTCATCACGCAGCGACAGCACCAGCGCGGTAAAGACCGCCTTATCAAAGAACTCCGGCGCATTGATACCGTGCAGCACTGACAGACGCTGAGCCAGCGTGCGGCTCTCTTTCTCCAGCGTGCCACGGTTAATGGTCGGCTTGGCGCTGAGAATGGCGAAGGTAATGGCAAAACGCTGCAGCGTTTCACGAATCCCGGCCGCCAGCAGCTGCAGCGTACGGTAACGCGCCGCACTCATTTTCAGCTGGCCTTCCTGTACGGTAATCAGCCCCTGCCGCGCCATTTCGGCGCAGAGCGCATTCAGCAGGGCCGGCAGTTCGGCACTGTCCCAGCGCAGGAACAGTTCGCTCTTCAGCATCGGATAGACCAGGCTGACCTGACGCAGCAGTTCCGCCTCGCTGATCTCCCGATGCTGCTGCACGATAGCGGCAATCAGCGACGGCATCACCAGCATATGGTGGATGTTGTTGCGATAGTAGGTCATCAGCACCGCCTGCTCGCGCGGCAGAATGATGATCTCGCCAATACTGTCCTGCTCGGTCTCGAACTTGTTCATACCCATGGCGTGATCGAGCAGCGCTTCAGCGCTGAGATCCGGCACGGTTGACTCGGGTGAGTACGGCACATTGCGCAGCAGCTGGGTGTAGCACTCCAGCTGTTCCGTCAGCTGTTCACGCGTCAGCGAACGCTGGCGCGATGCCAGCAGCGCGGTTACGCACAGGTTCATGGCGTTGGCCGCGCCGGCTTCGTTGATGCGTACCATCAGGCGTGCCGCGATATCGTTCACCACCGGTGTCATCCACGCCGGACGCTGAGGATCGATAGGGTCAATCGCTTCACGCCACTCCGGAACCTGTTTGTTGAGATAGTTAACCAGCGACAGCGGCTCACCGAAGTTCACATAGCCCTGGCCGAGGTTACGCAGCTTGCGCAGGCCGCGCACCATCTGCATAAAGCCCTCTTTCTCTTTTGCGGCACCGCGCAGCTCTTTGGCATAAGTGCCGACTTCCATCACGTGCTCATAACCGATGTAGATTGGCACAAAGGTGATAGGACGGCTGCCGCCGCGCAGCAGCGCCTGTAACGTCATCGACAGCGTGCCGGTTTTCGGGTCGAGCAGACGGCCAGTACGTGAGCGCCCGCCCTCAACAAAATACTCAACCGAATAGCCGCGGCTGAACAGCTCGCCCAGATACTCGCGGAACACCGTGGAGTAGAGCTTGTTGCCTTTAAAGGTACGACGAATAAAGAAGGCACCGAGGCGACGGAAAATCGGTCCGGCTGGCCAGAAGTTGAGATTGATACCGGCAGCAATGTGCGGCGGCACCAGGCCCTGATGATAGAGCACGTAGGACAGCAGCAAATAATCCATGTGGCTGCGGTGGCAGGGCACGTAAACAATTTCGTGACCATCCTGCGCCAGCTGGCGCACGCGTTCGCCGCCGTGCACGTTAATGCCCTGATAGAGCCGACTCCACAGCCAGCCCATCACACGGTCAGTCACGCGGATCGCTTCGTACGAGAAATCCGCCGCCACTTCTTCCATCATTTCGATGGCGTTCTGCTGCGCTTTTTCATGCGAAATTTTCTTGCTGCGCGCTTCGTCTTCAACCGCTTTCTCAATCGCTTTGGACTGCAGCAGCTTGTTGAACAGATCCTGGCGTGCCGGCAGACGCGGGCCGACGGCTGCCAGCCGCTGGCGGGCAAAATGAATGCGCGCGACACGTGCCAGTTTCTGCGCGATCGACTGATCGGTACCGTGTTCGGTGGCCATCTGACGCAGTGAAACCGTGGGCGAGAAGCGGACAAAGCTGTCGCGACCGTGCCACAGGATGGCAAAGAACTTCTGTATACCGTTAAGAATACGCAGATGTGGCGTCGGTTCGCCCTGAATTTCACGGCCTGGCGCACGGCCAAACATCACGGAAACCGGCAGCATCTGTACGTCCAGCGCCGCATTATTGCGGTGCAGATCGAGGTAGTCATGGAAAAGCTTGACCGACTCCGGGTTCGCCACGAAATAGGGGAAGACGCGCGGCCCATCGTGAATAAATACGTGGCGCGGCAGCAGGGTGCCGTCAATCTCCAGCGGCGCCAGCGGATCCGGCAGATCGTGCTTCAGGCACTGTGCGCGTAGCGTGAGCAGGTCCGCCTTTGAATCATAAGGCAAAACATACATCACCGGACGGGTCGGATCGATACCGTGTTCCGAGATCGGATCGGTCGGAATGACCTTACTTTTTACCAAAATAGAGAGTGGTAAATTCAACAATTTGTAATAGAGTTTACGCCAACCTGACATAGACAACTTGAAGCCTCTTGTTAGCAAAGCGCGGCAAGCATACCAGAAAGTGCGGCGAAGATCTGTGGCTGTGCCACCTCGCGCGCCCAGACATTGACGTCAAAAACAGTTAAGGGTTCCACAACATGGCAAATAACGTCACCGGTTTCCTGAGAATCATTAAAGCCGCCGGTTATTCCTGGCAGGGGCTGCGCGCTGCCTGGCAGCATGAAGCCGCTTTTCGCCAGGAGGCGATTGCCGCACTGGTCGCGGTTGCCATCGCCTGCTGGCTGGATGTCGATGCCATCACGCGTGTGTTGCTGATTGGCTCGGTGGTGCTGGTGGTCATTGTTGAGATCCTTAATAGTGCCATCGAAGCCGTGGTGGACCGCATCGGTCAGGAGCGCCATCCGCTGGCAGGACGCGCCAAAGACATGGGCTCGGCGGCGGTACTGCTGGCTATCTTACTGGCTCTGTTTGTCTGGATCGCGCTGCTTTGGTCGCATTTGCGATAAACATTCCACATTCATCAAGCCGCTGATTTTTCCCTCTGTTTCGGTTTTCATTTCGCCAATACCTGTATATACTCACAGCGACTGTATAAACAACCAGGGGGCGGGATGAAAGCGTTAACCAGCAGGCAGCAACAGGTCTATGACCTGATTCGCGACCATATTAATCAGACCGGCATGCCGCCAACGCGTGCTGAAATTGCTTCGCAACTGGGCTTCCGCTCGCCTAACGCTGCTGAAGAGCACCTGAAAGCGCTGGCGCGTAAAGGTGTCATTGAAATCGTCTCCGGTGCATCGCGCGGTATCCGCCTGCTGATGGAAGAAGAGGCGAGTGAAGGGCTGCCACTGATCGGTCGCGTCGCCGCCGGCGAACCGCTGCTGGCGCAGGAACATATCGAAGCCCACTATCAGGTCGACGCCAACCTTTTCAAACCCTCTGCCGATTTCCTGCTGCGCGTCAGCGGTATGTCGATGAAAGATATCGGCATTATGGACGGCGATCTGCTCGCGGTGCATAAAACGCAGGAAGTGCGCAATGGCCAGGTGGTGGTTGCGCGTATCGATGATGAAGTCACGGTGAAACGCTGGAAGAAGCAGGGCGCGATTGTCCAGCTGCTGCCGGAAAACAATGATTTCCAGCCGATTGTCGTGGATACCCGTGAACAGTCGCTAACCGTGGAAGGGCTGGCCGTAGGCATCGTGCGCAACGGCGAGTGGCTCTGAAACCCGGTTGATCTCCCCCGCTGCGGCGGCGCTCGCGCGCTGGCCGCAGTCTGCTTTAATCATACTTTTGTTCCCGGCCCGTAAGGCGCTCGCTCAGGCCGACTACCGTAACCCTCGGGATGGGGCTGATGCAGCTATTTTCCTCTTCTGATAAAGCGCTGTGGCGACTGGCGTTGCCAATGATCCTCTCCAATATCACCGTGCCGCTGCTCGGCGTGGTCGATACCGCCGTGATTGGCCATCTTGATAGCCCGATCTACCTCGGCGGCGTGGCCGTAGGCACCACGGCAACCAGCTTCATCTTTATGCTGCTGCTGTTTCTGCGTATGAGCACCACCGGTTTAACCGCGCAGGCCTTCGGGGCCGGCGATAAACAGGCACTGGCGCGCGCACTTATGCAGCCGCTGCTGATCGCCCTCGCCGCCGGGTTGCTGCTGGCGCTGCTGCGTTCTCCTGTCAGTAGCCTGGCGGCAACGCTGATGGGCGGCAGCGCGGAAGTCCAGCAGCAGGCGCAAATCTTCATTGAAATCCGCTGGCTGAGCGCACCAGCTACGCTGGCTAACCTGGTGATTCTCGGCTGGCTGCTGGGCGTGCAGTATGCGCGTGCGCCGATGGTTCTGCTGATTGTCGGAAACCTGGTCAACATCCTGCTCGATCTGCTGCTGGTGCTGAAATTGCACTGGGGCGTTGCCGGTGCCGCCGCCGCCACGGCGCTGGCCGAATACGTGACGCTGGCAGTGGGATTATGGATGGTGGCGCGCGTGCTGAAACTGCGCGGCATCGATTTTAAACTACTGAAAAACAGCTGGCGCGGTGACGCGGCGCGGTTATTTCGCCTTAATCGCGACATCATGCTGCGCTCGCTCATGCTGCAGATCTGCTTCGCCTCGCTGACCCTGCTGGGTGCACGCATCGGACCGGATGTGGTTGCGGTCAATGCGGTGCTGTTGATGTTCCTGACGTTTACTGCCTATGCGCTGGACGGCTTTGCTTACGCTGTGGAAGCCTGCTCGGGTGAAGCTGTAGGGGCAAAAGATCGCAGCCGGCTGCTGCTGATCTGGCATGCCGCCTGTCGCCAGGCGGGTATCGTTGCGCTGCTGTTTGCGCTTATTTATGCGCTTAGCGGCGCGCACATTGTTGCGCTGCTTACCTCGCTGCAGCCGCTGCGTGAGATGGCCGATCGCTTTCTGCTGTGGCAGGTAATTTTACCGCTGGTCGGCGTCTGGTGTTACCTGCTGGACGGCATGTTCATCGGCGCGACACGCGGCCGCGAAATGCGAAACAGCATGATCATGGCTGCAGCAGGTTTCGGCATCACTTTGCTGACGCTGCCGTGGTTAGGGAATCACGGTTTATGGCTGGCGATCACGGTGTTTCTGGCGCTGCGCGGCCTGACGCTGGGATGGATGTGGCGCCGCCACTGGCAGCGTGACAGCTGGTTCAGCCAGCCATAAGCACAGCGCAGGCACCAGAATAATCTGTAATTTCGTGCACAATCCGAAGCGGCTACTATAATTATCTCAAACGGCGCAGATAAGCAGCGCGTTATATGGTTATTTCCGGCATTACATGAGAAATACACCATCTCACTCAGGAAGACGTGGAGGATTGTTATGAACAAAGACGAAGCGAGCGGTAACTGGAAGCAGTTTAAAGGGAAGTTTAAAGAGAAATGGGGCAAGTTGACCGATGACGATTTGACCGTGATCGAAGGGAAGCGCGATCAGCTAGTGGGTAAAATCCAGGAACGTTACGGTTACGCCAAAGATGAAGCTGAGCGTGAATTGAAAGACTGGGAAAGTCAAAACAAAGATTACCGCTGGTAAGTCTCCCGCTTTAAGGATGATGCTCCTACCCGCTGATCGTTACGATCGGCCTGGCACACGGACGTGCCAGTTACCCTTTACGCACCTTCTTCTTACTTTCCACTTCATGATCGTGCTGACAGCTACCCGGCTGCGTGCAGGCTGCCACTTCGGCACAGTTTTCACACAGGCCGTGCGCCTCAATAACGCTATGACGTAAGGTAAAACCCGCCTGATCGGCCAACCCGGCGATGATCTTTTCCACGCCGTGCGCGTGCTTCTCACTGACGGCGGCACAGTTGTCGCACACCAGCATCACCGATGTGTGCGCCGGCTCGTCGAAATGGTGGCACACCACATAACTGTTATTTGACTCCACCCGATGAATAAATCCCTGCTCCAGCAGGAAATCCAGCGCGCGATAAATAGTTGGTGGTTTCGCCTGGGGTTCACTGATGCGCAGCTGGTCCAGCAAATCGTAAGCGCTAATGGAACCGTTCTGCTCCGCCATCAGGCGCAGCACTTCTGCGCGCTGCGTAGTGAGGCGCACGCCACGGTCAAGGCACAGAGATTCAGCCTGCGTGAGCAGTTGTTCGGGCGTGAGGTTTGGCATAAGCATTCTCCAGGTGATGGGTGATGTTATTTTATCACACAAACTTTTACGCTGCTGCCATTGCTTTTTTACCTGATATCATCCAGGAAATGTCTGTCTTTCAGCCACTTATCTGCCGCGTTGCGCCCTGGTACCTCCTTCTGTTAAGCCATGCTTTTCCTTCCTGAGTTTTTTCTCACAGGTTAACCCATCTTTTTGCTTTGCAACTCACTGACTTAGTGGCTATGGTTCAAAAGGTTTTAAGTAATTTCTGGCATCAATTTAGCTGACGTTCATATTTCTGCATAAAACAACAGCAGAATGGTGCGGGCGTGACCAATTCTGCGAATAGCAATGCTAATTCCTTTCAATTCACAGCAATAAAGCGTTAGCCAGCGTTCAGAATAGGGCTAATAAACTATTCCGTCGTAGAGACAGTCAACGACAATTAAAAGGTGATGGCAGACTCATGGTGAAGACATTATTCAGACGCAAGAAAATTGCTTATGTTGTTGGTTTTAATGCTGTATTTGTTACCTCATCAGCATTTGCTGCTGGCACCTGGTACGATGCGCGTAACGATGCCATGGGGGGAACCGGTGTCGCTTCCTCAACCTGGAGCTCGGCAGTGCTGGCTAACCCGGCATTGATGACCAAAGCGCAGCCTGAAGATAACGTCAGCATCATTTTTCCTTCAGCCGGGGTGCAGATTACTGACAAAGACAAATTAGTGGATCGCGTAGACGAAATTACTGATACGGTGGACCGCTATCGTGACGTGATCAACAACATCACGCTGCCGGAGATCATCAATGGCGCGCCTCAGGTCAGAGCCGCGGCAGGTGATATGGCCAATCAGCTGCGCGATCTGCGCGGTGATAAAGCGAATGGCACCGCAGGCGTGGCGTTAGCCGTCAGCATTCCCAACGAGACCCTTCCTTTCGCCTTCATCACCAAAGCCTACGGCACGGCGCACATCCGCGCTAACGTAGTACAGGGCGATATTGATTATCTGGATCAGGTCGCAAATGGCCGCATTCCTTTGCCGGGCGACCAAAATAATCTGCGATCCAGCGCCAACGGCCTGGCTGCGCTGATCACCGATTACGGTGTCGCAATGGCACATGAGTTCACCATCGCCGGTCACCCGGTCTCCGTTGGCGTCACGCCGAAGCTGCAGAAAACCTGGCTGTATAACTACACCGCCAGCGTTTATAACTACGACAAGAATGATATTAACGACAGCCGCTATCGCAGCACCGATACCGGTTTCAACGTCGATGCCGGTATCGCTACCGACTTCGCGGAGAACTGGACCTTCGGCGTGACCGGGCAGAACCTGGTCTCGCGCGATATCGACACCAAAGAGGTTAACGGCTATCGCGATACGTATCAGATTCGCCCACTGGTAACCACCGGACTGGCGTGGAATCGCGGACCCTTTACTCTGACCGGCGATGTCGATCTGACCGAAACCAAACGTTTTAAATCGCAGGAGAGCAGTCAGTACGCTGGCGTGGGTGGTGAATATCGCGTGCTGGACTGGCTGGCGCTGCGTGCCGGCTATCGCGCGGATATGAAGTCGAATGACACCGATGTGTTTACGGCCGGTCTCGGCGTGTCGCCGTTCAACAACGCGGTGCATCTGGACCTGGCCGGTTCGGTCGGCAAAGACAATACCTGGGGGGCCATGGTGCAGCTCGGGTTTAACTTCTGACCACACGATGACGGGCGGCTGTGTCGCCCGTCACAGCTGTGATATCATTGCGCAGTTTCTCATCACTTAACTGCGGATTTACTGCGTTTCATGACCGATACATTCTCTTCGCAACGTTTCTCCATCGCCCCAATGCTGGACTGGACCGACCGTCACTGTCGCTATTTTCACCGTCAGCTGAGCGGCGACACGCTGCTGTACACCGAAATGGTGACCACCGGGGCCATCATCCACGGCAAAGGCGACTATCTGGCCTATAGCGAGGCGGAGCATCCGCTGGCGCTGCAGCTGGGCGGTAGCGATCCGGCCGCGCTGGCAACCTGTGCAAAGCTGGCTGAAGCGCGCGGATACGATGAGATCAACCTGAACGTCGGTTGTCCGTCCGATCGGGTACAGAACGGCCGTTTTGGCGCGTGCCTGATGGGTGAGGCGGCGCTGGTCGCGGACTGTATCAAAGCGATGCGCGATGTGGTCAGCATTCCGGTCACGGTGAAAACCCGCATCGGTATTGACGACCAGGATAGCTACGCCTTCCTGTGCGATTTTGTCGGCACCGTGGCGCAGCAGGGCGGTTGTGATACGTTCATTATTCATGCGCGTAAAGCGTGGCTGTCGGGTCTCAGCCCGAAAGAGAACCGTGAAATTCCACCGCTCGATTATCCGCGTGTTTACCAGTTGAAGCGGGATTTCCCGGCGCTGACCATGGCAATCAACGGCGGCGTTAAGACGCTTGAAGAGGCCAAAGCGCATCTGCAGCACCTGGACGGCGTGATGATGGGGCGCGAGGCCTATCAAAATCCCGGCATTCTGGCGCAGGTTGATCGCCAGCTGTTTGGCCGCGAGACACCGGTGGCCGATCCGGTCGCCGTGGTGCGTTCCATGTACCCTTACATCGAAGCCGAACTGGCACAGGGCACCTATCTGGGACACATTACGCGCCACATGCTGGGCCTGTTCCAGGGCATTCCCGGCGCGCGCCAGTGGCGCCGTCACCTGAGCGAAAATGCCCACAAACCGGGCGCCGACGTCCGCGTGCTGGAAGCGGCGCTGGCGCTGGTGGCCGACCGCATTGTGCAGGAAGCCTGATCCCGCGAGCCGGCCTGGTCAGGCTGGCAGGACGGTTTGAACCGCACGGTTTCATCGTGCGGTTTTTAATTCACCAGCAGTTAGTCAATTTCACCAAATCAACGTCCCCTCCGTCTTGCATCTAAGCGATAATTCAATGGCTTAGCGATCGTTACGACCTGGCACGTATCTTGTAATACCTTCTGCATTACTGATACAGGAGAGCGCTCGTGGAAATATTATTCGTTATCGGCTTTTTTATGATGCTGCTGCTGACAGGCGTATCGCTGCTGGGCGTGATCGCCGCGCTGCTGGTGGCCACGGTGGTGATGTTTCTCGGTGGGCTGTTTGCGCTTGTTATAAAATTGTTGCCGTGGCTGGTGCTGGCGGTGGTCGCCGTGTGGCTGTATCGCGCATTTACCACGCCGCAGGGAGAAGTGAAACTTAACCGGCTGAAAAGGAAAATCAGCGACTTAGAGAAGAGAAGCTGGCGCTAAATGCGGTTACGATCACAGAGTTGGTGATTGCTTAGTACGAATTCGCAATTAAACATATTTTTTACTTATGTTTTCTGTCAGGATGCGTAAAGAAATTCAGACGAATTCATCGCCGCTGACCCTACACCAGCGCGAACTATAAAAAAGAAAGAAAAGGGCTTCCTTCGGGAAGCCCTTCATCATTTCTGCTATCAGGGAATCAACAGGCTGGAACCCTGAGTGGCACGACTCTCCAGCACCTGATGCGCACGCACTGCATCGCTCAGGGCAAATTTCTGCTGCTCCGGCACGTTAAGCTGAATAGCGCGGCTGGCGATAAGCGAAAACAGTTCGCCGCTGGCGCGATCGAGCTCTTCACGGTTGGTGATATAGCCAAACAGGGATGGGCGGGTGACAAACAGCGAGCCTTTCTTGTTGAGAATGCCGAGGTCAACGCCGGTCACCGGGCCGGAGGCATTACCAAAGCTCACCATCAGGCCGTGGCGGCGCAGGCTGTCGAGGGAGGGTTCCCAGGTATCTTTGCCCACTGAGTCGTAGACTACCGCCACTTTTTCACCGTTGGTCAGTTCGCTGACGCGCTGGGCGATATCCTCTTCGCGATAATTGATGGTGGCCCAGGCACCGGCATCTTTGGCGATCTGCGCTTTCTCCGCAGAACCGACGGTGCCAATCAAATGCGCGCCCAGCGCTTTCGCCCACTGGCAGGCAATCAGGCCCACGCCGCCCGCGGCGGCATGAAACAGGAAAATTTCATCGGCTTTTACTTTGTACGTCTGACGCAGCAGATACTGCACCGTCAGGCCCTTGAGGAAAGAGGCCGCAGCCTGCTCAAAGCTGATGCTGTCCGGCAGAATCACCAGCCGATCTTCCGCCACATTGTGCAGCTCGCTGTAGGCACCCAGCGCGGCCTGGCAATACACCACGCGATCGCCCGGCTTGAAACGCGAAACCGCGCTACCCACTTTTTTCACGATGCCTGCCGCTTCAGTGCCCAGGCCGGACGGCAGCGAGGAGACCGGATACAATCCGCTGCGCACGTAGGTATCGATATAGTTAATACCAATCGCCTTGTTCTCCACCTGAACTTCATGGTCGGCGGGATCGGCTAGTGTGAAATCGACCCATTGCAATACTTCCGGGCCGCCGTGCTGGTTGAACTGAATTCGCTTTGCCATTCTGACTCCTGTGATTGTTCATCCTGGGACGGTATACTTGCGCGTCCCTTTCACGATCGGTAATGCATTCACTATGGCAGGAAATAAACCCACCAACAAATCCAACGAACCCCGCGATCGTCAGCTGGAAGGCGTGAAAATGCCGCCGCACTCTATTGAAGCGGAGCAGTCGGTGCTCGGTGGGTTGATGCTGGATAACGAACGCTGGGATAACGTCTCCGAGCGCGTGGTCGCGGAAGACTTCTTCAACCGCTCGCACCGCATGATTTTCTCTGAAATGCAGCGCCTGCTGGAAGCCGGTCAGCCCATTGATCTGATTACCCTGTCAGAGTCGCTGGAAACGCGCGGTGAGCTGGAAATGGCGGGCGGCTTTGCCTATCTGGCCGAGCTGGCAAAAAATACCCCAAGTGCGGCGAACCTCGGCGCTTACGCTGACATCGTGCGTGAACGTGCGGTAGTGCGTGAGATGATTTCGGTGGCTAACCAGATCGCTGATGCCGGTTACGATCCGCAGGGCCGCAGCAGCGAAGAGCTGCTGGATTTCGCTGAATCCAACGTCTTTAAAATTGCCGAACAGCGCGCCAATAAGGATGAAGGCCCGCAAAATATCGAGCAGATTCTCGAAGCGACGGTATCGCGCATTGAAGCGCTGGTGTCAACGCCGCACGATGGCGTGACCGGCGTCGATACCGGCTATCAGGATCTCAACAAGAAAACCGCCGGTCTGCAGGGTTCAGATCTGATCATTGTCGCGGCGCGTCCGTCGATGGGTAAAACCACTTTCGCCATGAACCTGTGCGAAAACGCCGCCATGCTGACAGACAAACCGGTGCTGATTTTCAGTCTCGAGATGCCCAGCGAACAGCTGATGATGCGTATGCTGGCCTCGCTGTCGCGCGTTGATCAGACGCGTATCCGTACCGGTCAGCTGGAGGATGAAGACTGGGCGCGCATCTCGGCCACCATGGGCATCCTGTTAGAAAAGAAGAACATGTTCATCGATGACTCGTCCGGTCTGACGCCAACCGAAGTGC
The DNA here is from genome assembly GCF_030024295.1 of Pantoea sp. Pa-EAmG. Lineage (NCBI taxonomy): Bacteria > Pseudomonadati > Pseudomonadota > Gammaproteobacteria > Enterobacterales > Erwiniaceae > Pantoea > Pantoea sp. Pa-EAmG. The sequence continues at coordinate 14,014 of NZ_JASEWO010000002.1, read as the reverse complement.
GTTCACGCGCGCGCCGCGTGTTCCGTGAAAACGGCGGCCTGAGCATGATCATGATCGACTACCTGCAGCTGATGCGCGTACCGGCGCTCTCCGACAACCGTACGCTGGAGATCGCCGAGATCTCACGCTCGCTTAAAGCGCTGGCGAAAGAGCTTAATGTACCGGTGGTGGCGCTGTCGCAGCTTAACCGCTCGCTGGAGCAGCGCGCCGATAAGCGTCCGGTTAACTCGGATCTGCGTGAATCGGGCTCGATCGAGCAGGATGCGGACCTGATCATGTTCATCTATCGTGACGAGGTATATCACGAAAACAGCGATCTGAAAGGCATCGCCGAGATCATCATCGGTAAACAGCGTAACGGTCCGATCGGCACAGTACGTCTGACGTTCAACGGCCAGTGGTCACGCTTTGATAACTACGCCGGACCGCAATACGACGACGAATAATCGCGCTTCCACAGTTGCATGCACGATTTGTGCATGCATTTCACGTCATCAGAAAATAGTGTTGGACAACCTCGTCAATTATCAGGTTATCTGTAGCAAAGCGAATCCTATAACGCTGTGGACACAGAATGACTCAGGTAGACGATTACGACCTTAAGATACTGACACTACTACAATCTAACGGCCGCCTTACCAACCAGGAACTCAGTGATTTAGTCGGACTTTCGGCGTCGCAATGTTCACGCCGGCGCATTAATCTCGAACAGGCAAATCTTATTCTCGGCTATCACGCGCGGCTCTCGCCGGACGCGGTAGGGCTGGGTATGGTCGGCTTGATCGAGGTGCGACTAAAAAATCACACGCCCGATTACGAAGAGAGTTTTCACCGCATGGTGGAGCAGGAAGCGGCGATTGTCGACGCGTTCAAAACCACTGGTGACGCCGACTATCTGTTAAAAGTCGCGGTGGCCGATTTAGCGGCGCTGAGCGCGCTGATCAGTCAGCTCGTCGCTGGCCATCAAAGCGTGGCGCATGTGAAAACCTCGGTGGTACTCAACCGTTTAAAAGAGAACGGCTTGATGATGATCCCCGAGCACAAAGTGCGCCAAAAGAGTGCATGATGTGCCAGTGTGGTGCAGATTTGTGCCGTTTTTCGCGCAAAGCGCGCACCAGAAACCGAATTTGTGCATGAATCGATTATTTTACAGCAGATTGATGCACATAAACCTGCAATAAAGCGCCTTAGTTATCAATTGGATAATCGCTGGCACCCATCGGCGGCGACAGGAAGCCGCCGATGTGGTGCGTTTTTTGCAAATGAACGCCATCATTTGCAAAGAGATCGCGCCATGGATAACGCTGTACAACCTTCCCGCATTCCCCACACCCGTACAGAAGATGCGCTGGCTATCGTGCTTGGCACGCTGATGGTGTCGTTTGGCGTCATTTTGCTGAAACAGGCGGGCGCGCTGACCGGCGGTACGGCGGGCGTGGCTTTTCTCATCAGCTACCTGTCGCCGCTCTCGTTCGGTAGCGCCTTCTTTCTGATTAACCTGCCGTTTTACTGGCTGGCCATTCGCCGCATGGGCTGGGAATTTACCCTGAAAACCTTCTGTGCGGTGGGGCTGGTATCGCTGTTCACCCATCTGCACCCGCTGTTTATCCATTTTTCTGCGTTAAATCCGTTTTATGCGACATTGTTCGGTAACGTGGTGATGGGGATTGGGTTTATAGTGTTGTTTCGTCACAAAGCCAGCCTCGGTGGTATCAATATTCTGGCGCTCTGGCTGCAGGATCGCTCTGGTCTGCGCGCCGGCAAACTGCAAATGGCGCTGGATACCTGTGTGGTACTGGCCTCGCTTTTTGTGGTATCGCTGCCGATGCTGCTGGCCTCCATCGCCGGCGCGGTGATGCTCAACCTCATCATCGCCATGAATCACCGTCCCGGCCGCTATTTTGTTTGATGACGTCGACCCACACATTTATGAATAATCATGGAGATCTGCACCGTGTTTCAAAACGTTGATGCCTATGCTGGCGATCCGATTCTGTCGCTGATGGAAACCTTCAAACAGGACCCGCGTGACCACAAGGTGAATCTGAGCATCGGCCTCTATTACAACGAAGCCGGCATCATTCCTCAGCTGCAGGCGGTGGCCGCCGCGGAAGAGCGTTTGCAGGCGCAGCCACATCAGGCTTCGCTCTATCTGCCAATGGAAGGATTGGGTCCGTACCGTAACGCCATTGCGCCGCTGCTGTTTGGTAAAGAGCACCCGATGCTGCAGGCGGGGCGCATTGCTTCCATCCAGACGCTGGGCGGATCCGGCGCGCTGAAAGTGGGCGCAGATTTCCTGAAGCGTTACTTCCCGGACGCCAGCGTATGGGTCAGCGATCCGACATGGGAAAACCATGTGGCGATCTTTAACGGTGCCGGTTTTAACGTTAACACCTACCCGTGGTACGACGACGCCACCAACGGCGTGAAGTTCGATGCCTTCATCGCCAAACTGAAAACGCTGCCGAAGCAATCCATCGTGTTGCTGCATCCGTGCTGCCACAACCCGACCGGTGCGGATCTGACCAACGCGCAGTGGGATCAAACCGTTGAGGTCCTGAAAGCGCAGGAGCTGATTCCGTTCCTCGATATCGCCTACCAGGGCTTTGGTGCCGGCATGGAAGAGGACGCTTACGCGATTCGCGTGATTGCCGCGGCGGGCCTGCCGGCGCTGGTGAGCAACTCCTTCTCGAAAATCTTCTCGCTGTACGGTGAGCGCGTGGGCGGCCTGTCGATTGTCTGCGACAGCGCAGAAGAGTCGGCACGCGTGCTGGGTCAGCTGAAAGCGACCGTGCGTCGCAACTACTCCAGCCCGCCGAACTTCGGTGCTCAGGTGGTTTCCTGCGTGCTGAACGACGAAGCGCTGCTCAACAACTGGCTGGCGGAGGTGGAAGCGATGCGCCTGCGCATCATCGAAATGCGCCAGGTGCTGGTCAATGTGCTGAACAGTAAACTGCCCGGCAAAAACTTTGATTATCTGCTGAAGCAGCGCGGCATGTTCAGCTATACCGGCCTGAGCGCGCAGCAGGTGGACCGCCTGCGCGAAGAGTTCGGCGTGTACCTGATCGCCAGCGGCCGCATGTGTGTCGCCGGTCTCAACAGCCGCAACGTCAATCAGGTAGCTGAGGCGTTTGCTGCCGTAATGTAATTGACGCGATGCCTGTCAGCCGCGCGGCTGGCAGGCACCCGTTTCAGTCATCCACGCATTGTCTGTTCCCGCTGTACCTTCGCCGCACCCCGCTTTTCCACGCTTCTCTTTGCCAACCATGCTGGCTGGCGGCCGCATTTAGCATAGGTATAACACCTTAACCCCGGGTAATCGGGACGGGTCTTGTGTGTTCCTGTTAGTGAGGGCGCTATTTTTTGCCGGCGCGCTTTGGCGCACTGCCAGAGCGCTCGCCAATCACAATAAGGAACCGCCCATGAGCTATTTCCCTTCCGCACTGAAACCCCTTTGCATTGCCATGACGCTGGCGCTCGCACTGCCTGCTGCGGCCGTTGAGCTGACGCGTGATAACGGCGCGCCGGTCGGCGATAACCAGAATTCACAAACTGCCGGCGCCAATGGCCCGGTGCTGTTACAGGACGTGCAGCTGATTCAAAAGCTGCAGCGCTTTGATCGTGAACGTATTCCGGAACGTGTGGTGCACGCGCGTGGCACCGGCGCGCACGGTGAATTTCGCGCCAGCAAAGATATCAGCGATCTGACTATCGCTGAGGTGTTTAAACCGGGAACGGTGACGCCGGTCTTCGTGCGCTTCTCCAGCGTGGTGCACAGCAAGCATTCGCCGGAAACGCTGCGCGATCCGCGTGGTTTTGCCACCAAATTCTATACCAGCCAGGGCAACTGGGATCTGGTGGGCAACAACCTGCCGGTGTTCTTCATCCGCGATGCGATCAAGTTCCCTGATATGGTGCACGCGTTTAAACCGGATCCGCGCACTAACCTCGATAACGATGCGCGCACCTTCGATTTCTTCTCCCACGTACCGGAAGCCACGCACGCGCTCACCATGCTGTTCTCCAACATGGGCACGCCGGCGACCTATCGCGAAATGGACGGTAACAGCGTGCACGCCTACAAGTTTGTGAACAGCCAGGGCGAAGTGCACTACGTGAAGTTTCACTGGAAAACGTTACAGGGCGAACGCAACCTCGATCCGGCTGAATCGGCAGCGATCCAGGGGCGCAGCTACAGCCACATGACAGAAGATCTGGTGGCGGCGATTAACCGCAAAGCGTTTCCGAAGTGGGATCTTTACATTCAGACCATTAAAGCCAGCGAAGTGGATAAGTTCGATTTCAATCCGCTCGACTCCACCAAAATCTGGCCGAACGTGCCCGAGGTGAAAGTCGGGCAGATGGTGCTGAATCGCAACGTCGACAACTTCTTCCAGCAAACCGAGCAGGTGGCGATGGCCCCGTCCAACCTGGTGCCGGGCATTGAGCCGTCTGAAGATCGCCTGCTGCAGGGCCGCCTGTTCTCCTATGCTGATACCCAGCTGTACCGCGTGGGCACTAACGGCCTTAGCCTGCCGGTGAATGCGCCGCGCGTACCGGTCAGCAACGGCAATCAGGATGGCATGATGGACAGCGGTAATGCTGATGACAAGGGCGTCAATTATCAGCCCAGCCGCATCTATCCGCGTGAAGAGCTGCAAAGCGCGCGTTACAGCCATACGCCGCTTAGCGGCAGTACGCAGCAGGCGATGATCGCCAAACCGCAGAATTTCCGCCAGGCAGGGGAGCTGTATCGTTCCTTTAACGCGAAGGAGCGGGGCGATCTGATCACCTCGCTCGGTGGCGCGCTGAAAAGCGCCGACGCGCAAAGCCGGCTGGCGATGCTCTCGTTCTTTTATAAGGCCGATAGCGAGTACGGCACGCGTCTGGCGGCGGTAACGCAGGACGATATCACCACGGTAAAAGCGCTGGCTGACAAGCTGAGCGACTGATGCGCCGGCGGCAGAGCAAGCGCTCTGCCGCTTTTTCCCGCTGAAGGGTTTACCTTTCGCCGACATGCTGCACACTTAAGTAAACGGTTTAACCCAGGAATGTGGCATGTGGCAGCAACAAACTCTCACGCTGAGCGCGAAGGCGCGCGGCTTTCATCTGATCACCGACGAGATTGTCGGCCAGCTTAATGGCTTAACGGACCTGCGCATCGGCCAGCTGCATCTGCTGTTGCAGCACACCTCAGCGTCGCTGACGCTCAATGAAAATTGCGATCCTACGGTGCGCAGCGACATGGAGCAGCACTTTCTGCGGCATGTTCCAGAGGATGCGCCCTACCAGCACGACTATGAAGGCGCTGACGACATGCCGGCGCACATTAAATCGTCACTGCTTGGCGTATCGCTGCTGATCCCGGTCAGCCGCGGCAAACTGCTGCTCGGCACCTGGCAGGGGATCTGGCTGGGCGAACATCGGGTACACGGCGGCGCGCGGCGCATCGTCGCCACCTTACAAGGGGAATAAAAACATGAACACGTCGGATTTACTGACCTACTGCATGAGCAAACCGGGCGCTTCACAAAGTTATAAAGATGAGTGGGACGCAACCCAGGTGAAAAGCGATGGCGTGCTGTTTGCCATGGTGCATGACGTTGAAGGGCGACCGGCGTTGTCGCTGAAAACCTCGCCCGCGCTGGCGGAATTATTGCGCGATGAACACCACGATGTGTTTCCCAGTGAACATCTCAATAAGTCGCACTGGAGCACGCTGTGGCTGGATGGATCGCTGAAGGATTCGCAGATTTACTATCTGGTTGATGCATCGTGGCAACAGGCTGACGCCACGCGCGCGGCGGGCGTCAGCCATGATGATGAGACGCGCTGATTAAGCCGCAGACTCTTCACGCAGGGTGTTGATATCAATCACGAAGCGATACTTCACGTCGCTTTTCAGCATGCGCTCGTAGGCGTCGTTGATCTGGTTCATAGCGATCAGCTCGATATCCGAAGTGATACCGTGCTTGCCGCAGAAATCCAGCATTTCCTGGGTTTCGGCGATACCGCCAATCAGTGAACCGGCAATGCTGCGACGCTTGAGGATCAGGTTAAACACCTGCGGTGCCGGGTGATCGTGCTCCGGCGCGCCAACCAGCGTCATGTTGCCGTCGCGCTTCAGCAGGGCGATAAACGGGTTGAGATCGTGCTGCGCGGCGACGGTATTTAAGATGAAGTCGAAGCTGTTGGCGTGCTGCGCCATCTGGTCAGCATCTTTCGAAATCACCACTTCGTCAGCGCCGAGGCGTTTGCCATCTTCAATTTTTGACGGTGAGGTAGTGAACAGCACCACGTGCGCGCCCATCGCATGCGCGATCTTCACGCCCATATGGCCGAGGCCGCCCAGACCAACGATACCAACTTTTTTGCCGGGACCGACATTCCAGTGACGCAGCGGGGAATAGGTGGTGATACCGGCGCACAGCAGAGGCGCAACGCCCGCCAGATCGAGGTTTTCCGGTACGCGCAGCACAAAGCTTTCATCAACCACCATGCTGGTGGAGTAGCCGCCGTAGGTGATGGCGCCGGTTTCACGATCCTGGCCGTTGTAAGTGCCAACAAAGCCGTTTTCACAGTACTGCTCGAGTCCTTCCTGACAGCTTGGGCAGCTGCGGCAGGAGTCGACCATACAGCCGACGCCGACTAAATCGCCCACTTTATATTTGTGCGTGTGCGCGCCAACGGCGGTGACGCGACCCACGATTTCATGGCCTGGCACCACCGGGAATACGGTGTTGCGCCATTCGTTGCGCGCCTGGTGCAGGTCCGAGTGGCAGACGCCACAGTACAACACTTCAATCTGCACATCATGAGCGCGCAGTTCGCGCGGCTTATAATCGAACGGGGCGAGTTTGGCTTTCGCGTCCTGTGCGGCATAGGCATGCGTAATATTCATGGTGTCTCCAGTCAGATGTGTCGTGAGTATTTGCGAGGGGTCCGTTCAGTGATGACACTGCAGGACAGAGGCGCGTCAGCGGCGCCAAAAAGGAACGCAGTAAGAATAGTCAGCGGGACGCGATGCGTATATGCCTGAAGTTGTCTGTTTCTTGCCTGTTTCTGCATTTGCTAAGGCATTCAGACAATAGCACCGGCTGGTAAGCAACCGGAGCGGTGAGCCGTGGCGAGATCAGAAAAAACGCGCCGCAACAGCGGGTGCGGCGCGTTAAACCTACTTTTTCAGCATCGGCTTGAGGAAGCGTGCAGTATGCGATTTTTCGCACTGTGCAACGGTTTCCGGCGTGCCGGCCACCAGAATTTCACCGCCGCCGCTGCCGCCTTCCGGACCGAGATCGACAATCCAGTCAGCGGTTTTGATCACGTCAAGGTTGTGCTCAATCACCACGATGGTATTGCCCTGATCGCGCAGCTGATGCAGTACTTCCAGCAGCTGCTGGATGTCGGCAAAATGCAGGCCGGTGGTCGGTTCATCGAGAATGTACAGCGTCTGACCGGTACCGCGCTTCGACAGCTCACGCGCCAGCTTAACGCGCTGCGCTTCACCGCCGGACAGCGTGGTTGCCGACTGGCCAAGACGAATATACGACAGGCCGACATCAATCAGCGTCTGCAGCTTACGCGCCAGTGCAGGTACCGCATCAAAGAACTCACGCGCCTCTTCGATGGTCATCTCCAGCACTTCGTGAATGCTCTTGCCTTTGTATTTAATCTCCAGCGTTTCGCGGTTATAGCGTTTGCCTTTGCACTGATCGCACGGTACATAAATGTCCGGCAGGAAGTGCATTTCGACCTTGATTACGCCGTCGCCCTGACAGGCTTCACAGCGGCCGCCGCGCACGTTAAAGCTGAAGCGGCCCGGATTGTAGCCGCGCGAACGCGCTTCCGGCACGCCGGCAAACAGTTCACGCACCGGGGTAAAAATCCCGGTGTAGGTGGCCGGGTTTGAGCGCGGCGTCCGGCCGATCGGGCTCTGATCGATGTCGATCACTTTATCGAAGTGCTCCAGCCCGGCGATCTCGCGATACGGCGCAGCTTCACCGCTGGTAGCACCATTCAGCTGGCGCTGCGCAATCGGGAACAGCGTATCGTTAATCAGCGTTGATTTGCCGGAACCGGACACGCCGGTGATACAGGTAAACAGCCCAACCGGAACCGTCAGCGTGACATCCTTCAGGTTATTACCGCGCGCGCCGCTCAGTTTCAGTACTTTGGACGGATCGCCTTTCACCCGCTCTGCCGGCACCGCGATTTCACGCTTGCCGCTGAGGAACTGACCGGTGAGAGAATCTTCGTGCGCCATGATGGCATGCACATCGCCCTCGGCTACCACCTGGCCGCCGTGCACGCCAGCGCCCGGACCGATATCAATAATATGGTCAGCGGCGCGAATCGCGTCTTCATCATGCTCAACCACGATCACGGTATTACCGAGATCGCGCAGGTGAATCAGCGTCGACAGCAGGCGCTCGTTGTCGCGCTGATGCAGACCGATGGACGGTTCATCCAGTACGTACATGACGCCAACCAGACCGGCACCAATCTGGCTCGCCAGACGAATACGCTGTGCTTCACCGCCGGACAGCGTTTCCGCTGAACGCGACATCGACAGATAATTCAGGCCGACGTTGACCAGGAAGCTCAGACGGTCGCCAATTTCCTTCAGCACTTTCTCGGCGATTTTGGCGCGCTGGCCGCTCAGCTTCAGATTGCGGAAGAAGTCCATGGCGTGGCCGATGCTCATATCCGAGATGGTCGGCAGGTTGGTATCTTCCACGAACACATGGCGCGCTTCACGACGCAGGCGCGTCCCTTCGCAGCTGGCGCAGGCGCGGTTGCTGATAAACTTCGCCAGCTCTTCGCGCACCGCGTTGGATTCCGTCTCTTTGTAGCGGCGCTCCATGTTATGCAGCACGCCTTCGAACGGATGACGACGCACCGAGGTATCGCCGCGATCGTTGATATATTTGAACTCAATGTTCTCTTTGCCGGAGCCGTACAGAATCACTTCGCGCGCTTTGTCGCTCAGGCTATTGAACGGCGCTTCAACATCGAAATCCAGATGTTCCGCCAGCGAGCGCAGCATCTGGAAATAGTAGAAGTTACGGCGATCCCAGCCGCGAATGGCGCCACCGGCCAGCGACAGCTCCGGATTTTGTACCACGCGATCGGGATCGAAATATTGCTGAACGCCGAGGCCGTCACAGGTCGGGCAGGCACCGGCCGGGTTATTGAACGAGAACAGGCGCGGCTCCAGCTCACGCATGCTGTAACCGCACACCGGGCAGGCAAAATTGGCCGAGAACAGCATCTCTTCGGTATCGGGATCGTCCATATCCGCGACGATCGCCGTGCCGCCACTCAGTTCCAGCGTCGTTTCAAAGGATTCGGCCAGACGGGTCGCCAGATCGTCACGCACGCGGAAACGATCGATCACCACCTCAATGGTGTGTTTCTTCTGCAGCTCCAGCTTGGGTGGATCCGACAAATCGCACACTTCGCCATCGATACGTGCGCGGATGTAGCCCTGCGCCGCCAGATTTTCCAGCGTTTTGGTGTGCTCGCCTTTGCGATCTTTTACCACCGGCGCCAGCAGCATCAGGCGCCGCCCCTCTTCCTGCGCCAGGACCTGATCGACCATCTGACTGACAGTTTGTGCCGCCAGCGTGACGTTATGATCCGGACAGCGCGGCTCACCCACGCGGGCAAACAGCAGACGCAGATAGTCATGAATTTCAGTGATGGTGCCGACGGTCGAGCGCGGGTTGTGCGACGTCGATTTCTGCTCAATGGAAATGGCAGGCGACAGCCCCTCAATGTGGTCTACGTCCGGTTTCTCCATTAAGGAAAGAAACTGGCGCGCATAGGCAGAAAGCGATTCAACATAGCGGCGCTGGCCTTCGGCATACAGCGTATCAAACGCCAGCGAAGACTTACCGGAACCCGACAGACCGGTCACTACAATGAGCTTGTCGCGTGGGATGATCAGGTTGATATTCTTCAAATTATGGGTGCGAGCACCGCGGACTTCAATCTTATCCATTCACCTTTCCCGGATTAGGCAACGCTCGCCATGCCTTGCCAGCACGACCAGCAGAAACGCATCATTATGGCACAAAAAATAAACTGAATAAATATCCAGTGTTTTTGCTATTCTGTGTGCCGAAGAAAAATTGGGAGCCTGCTCTGAAGTGGGCACCGTCATTGTGACGTGATACAATTTTTGGCTTAGACTTTTAGCATCAACTCATCGGGAGACAGCAACATGGCCAGTCGTGGCGTAAACAAAGTGATTCTTGTCGGGAATCTGGGTCAGGATCCGGAAGTGCGCTACATGCCGAATGGTGGCGCGGTAGCCAACATTACGCTGGCCACGTCAGAGAGCTGGCGCGACAAGCAAACCGGTGAAAACAAAGAGATCACCGAATGGCACCGCGTCGTGCTGTTCGGCAAGCTGGCCGAAGTCGCCGGCGAATATCTGCGTAAAGGTTCGCAGGTCTACATTGAAGGCCAGCTGCGCACCCGTAAATGGCAGGACCAGAGCGGCCAGGACAAATACACCACCGAAGTGGTGGTGAACGTGGGCGGCACCATGCAGATGCTGGGTGGTCGTCAGCAGGGCGGCAATGGCGGTGGCGCACCCATGGGCGGCCAGGGCGGCGGCAACAATAACGGCTGGGGCCAGCCGCAGCAGCCGCAGGGTGGGGGCAACCAGTTCAGCGGCGGCGCGCAGCAGCGTCCACAGCAGCAGAGCGCACCGGCGAACAACGAACCACCAATGGATTTCGACGACGATATCCCGTTCTGATTGGCGTACCGATCAACGCGTTATCCAGCCCTCGCTTCTGCGAGGGCTCCATTTCAAAAGCTCTTGTCCAACAAAACTTTTCTCTCCGCACGTTCATACAACGACGTTAATGCGCGCGCCACTCCCGCAGTAATTCTTCCGTGGTTTTAACCCGCACCGGATTGCCCGGCATGATCAAATCCGCCCACACCTCGTTGTGCTGATTAATGAGCTGCTGCGCTGACACATAAGTGCGATCGGCGGTGGTGTGGGCGTCGGCCGCCACGGTGATGTGATAGCCAAGGCTGGCCCCGACTTTGATGGTGGTATCGACACAATAATCGGTGGCGCAGCCGCAAATAACAAAGCTGTCGATCTGATACTGTTCAAGCAGCGCCGCAAGCCCGGTCTGCCAGAAGCTGTCGCAGGCGGTTTTGGTCACATAAAGCGCGTCGGCCGGCTGTTCCAGTTCGGCGACAATCTGCCAGTCTGCGGAGTCGACGGCTAAATCCGGCCCGGCATGCTGAATAAAAATCACCTGATCGGCGGCGGCCATCAGCTGATTAATGCGGCCGCAGCGCCCGTCGCGGTCGTAACGCGGCGTTGCCAGCACGCCATTTTGCATATCCACTACCATTACCACCCGTTGTGCCATTGTCGCCTCCTTTATAAGTCAGGCACCAGTGTCGCGCTGAAGTGGCACGCGCGTAAAGCGATTGGGCTTTGCTTTTTTCGTGCGCGCCGCGCATGCTTACTGCCTGATTGCGTGTGGAGGTGTGTGGTGACGGTGGTTCCTGAAGTCTTTCCCTGTGAGCAGGATCGTGCGCAGTTTCAGCACTTTGCTGAGCTGCCGGGCATTGAGCTTTATCAGGCGCACATCTCCCGCTACGCTTTTGAGCCCCATACCCACGAAGCCTTCGGGATTGGCACTATCGAATCCGGCGCGCAGCGCTTTCGCTACCGCGGCACCAATTATGTCGCGCCGGTGCATTCGCTGGTGATGATGAATCCCGATGAACTGCACACCGGTGAATCGGCCTGCGCCGAAGGCTGGCGTTATCGCATGATCTATATCGATCCGGCGGAGATGGATCGGCTGACCGGCGATCGCAACTGGTGGTTCAGCGATGCGCTGCGCACCGATGCGCGCCTGGCGCAACCTTTCTCTCACGCGCTGGCACAGATGTGGCAGGCGCAAAGCGCGCTGGAGCGGCAGGGCGCGCTGCTGGATCTGCTGGAGTGGCTGCGTCCGCTGGCGCAGCAGGGCGTCGCGCGGCCGCGCGAAGGCGCCCACCGCTTTGATGTGGTAAAAGCCTGGCTGCGCGATAACCTGGCAGAGCCGGTGCGGCTGGAAGAGCTGGCGGCGCTGGTATCGCTGTCGCCGTGGCATTTTCTGCGCAGTTTCAAACAACACTTTCACGTCACTCCCCATCAAATGCTGATGGCCTTCCGCCTGTTCGAGGCCAAGCAGCGGCTGGCGCAGGGCGAGAGCGCCGCCAGCGTGGCGGCGGCGGTTGGCCTCACCGACCAGGCGCATCTGACGCGGGCGTTTGCCCATCGCTACGGCATTACGCCGGGACGCTATCAAAAGCAGGTGTTCAGCGGACGTTAACCGCAATCTGCTACAAGCCTTTCACCTTTTCCTGCGCCACACTGTGGCGGATTAAAGATAAAGGAAAGGTGTATGTTTGCAGGAATAGTGTTTGCCCTCGCGGCGGGGCTGATGTGGGGCATGATTTTTGTCGGGCCGCTGCTGATACCCGATTATCCGGGCACGTTGCAATCGGCGGGTCGCTATGTTGCCTTTGGTCTGGTGGTGCTGCCGCTGGCGTGGCTCAGCCGGCGCCGGCTAAAACAGCTGACGCGCCCGGACTGGACGGAGGCGGTGAAGCTGTCGCTGGTGGGCAATCTGCTCTATTACGCCTGCCTCGCCAGCGCGATTCAGCGCACCGGCGCACCGGTCTCCACCATGATCATCGGCACGCTGCCGGTGGTGATCACCGTCACCGCTAACCTCTGTTACGGCCATCTCGAAGGGCGCCTGCCATGGCGCCGGCTGATGCCCGCGCTGATCATCATTGCTGCCGGGCTGGGCTGCGTCAACGCGGCGGAACTGCACGGGCAGGGGCCGGCATTTGATCTCTGGGGCTACCTGAGTGGCCTGCTGCTGGCGGTGCTGGCAGTGGTGTGCTGGACCTGGTATCCGCTGCGCAATGCGCGCTGGCTACGCGAGCATCCTCAGCACAAACCGTCGAGCTGGGCCACCGCGCAGGGGCTGGTGACATTGCCGCTGGCGCTGGTGTTTTATGGGCTGGTGAGCCTGCAGATTCACTGGCAGCAGCCCGATTTCGCTTTGCCGTTCGGCCCGCAGCCGGCGCGCTTTATCTGGCTGATGCTGGCGATTGGTTTGTTCTGCTCATGGCTGGCGGCGCTGTGCTGGAATGCCGCCAGTCAGCGTTTGCCAACGGTGGTGATGGGGCCGCTCATCGTATTCGAAACGCTCTCTGGCCTGCTGTGGACCTTTATTTACCGCCAGAGCTGGCCACCGTTGCTCACCAGCATCGGTATCGGCTGTCTGATTGTTGGCGTGATCTATGCCATGCGCATTAAACCGCAGCGCTTGACCGCACTTCCTTAACCCTGCCTCGCTGCTGAGTGATCCACTCAGCAGCGCTTTCCCCTGATATTTTAGGAATTTGACCAGCCGATAATCTCGCCTCAGTGACCTGATACTGGCCGCCACGCGCACGCTATATAACCGACGAGCGCTACAGCCGCCCGGTTTTCATTCTCTTCCGCTATAAAACTTCCTGCCGTCAGCACGGTAAAAGGTCGACTTTAGCTGCCTTTTAGCATTCCGGTGGGATAAAAAAAGCGCATATCGGGCAACAATTCGCCGGTTTAGCGCGTAAAAAACTCTTCGCCAGTCGGATTTTTACCCGACTGCGGCACTGAAATTCCAGCGTGAGAAGCCACCTTAGCCTTAAGCGTTACCGGCATTGTTAAGAATGATTCCAAACAGCTGCCAGAAAAAAAGATTAAAGATGACTATGGATTTAAGCGCAGTATTTACCGTGGATAACCGTTTTTCGACTTTATAGTTTAAACATCATAACGTTTTTGAACCGGAGTATTCCTGGTGTGGTTTATGAGTTAGCCGACTAGCGCTGATCGCCAAAGCGATCATAAACGCAGCGGCCAGATCCAGTTTAAAACTGAGCAAATGTGTGAGCGGTTACACCGTGTTGTTCATTAACGCTTAACAGA